>NZ_JCABYM010000082.1:0-42491 GCF_059499385.1 Limnoglobus sp.
GGAAGCTCACCCCCCTCCCTAACCCTCCCCCCCAAGGGGGGAGGGAACAAAGCCGAAGAGGGGTTGCGTGGACGCACGTTCGAGATGGGGTAGCTCGGCATGTACGGCCGAGGGGTCTCGTTACACATCACCCATCACTTCCTTCGCCTTCAGCAGCTCGACCGCCCCGCCCTTGTTCACCGCGTACTGGAAGTTCGTCCGCGGCGTACACGCGGCCCCAACGTGGCCCTTCGGGCTGAGCGCCAGGAACGCGACGTTCGCGGTGTGAACGCCCCGCCGCGCGGCCGAGGCGTGAACCCGCTTGCACGCCAGTTCGCACGCCTCCTGCGGCGACTTGCCGCCACGCATCTGCTCGACGATGTACGTGCTCCCACTGATGCGGATGATCTCCTCGCCCACGCCGGTCGCGCCGGCGGCCCCGGCCTGGTCGTCCACGTACAGCCCGGCCCCGATGATGGGCGAATCCCCGACTCTGCCCGGCAGCTTGTACGACAGCCCGGACGTGGTGCAGCACCCGCCGAGGTGGCCGGCCTTGTCGAGACCCAGGACGGTCACCGTGTCGTGATTGTTCTCATCGATCGGCACGTTATAGACGTTGATGTCCTCCGGTCCGGCGGGGGCCGGTTGTTCCTTCATCGGCTTCTGCCGGTCCGGGTGCTTCTCCAGCCACTCCTTGATCGCCTCGGCCGTGTGCGGCATCTCCAGCGGGAAGCCTTGTTGCAGGGCGAACCACTTCGCCCCCTCGCCGACGAGCAGGATGTGCGGCGTCTTTTCCATCACCCGCCGGGCGACGGCGGAAGCACTACGGATGTGTTCCAGCCCGGCGACGGCTCCGCACTTAAGCGTCTGGCCGTCCATGACGCACGAGTCGAGCGTCAGCCGGCCGATGCGGTCCGGAATGCTGCCGAACCCGACCGAGCGGACGGTCGGGTCGTTCTCGACGGCCTGCGCGCCGAGTATGACGGAATCGAGCGCAGGCTTGCCGTCGGCGAGTTGCTTCCCCGCCGTCTCGACGGCGAGCTTCCCGAACGGCCACGTGGCAATGACGACAGGTTCGGCCATGACAACCCCGGATGCGAGTGCGGAGATTGTCGATAGGGTATCCGATTCGGCGTGAAGTGGGGAACGAGAAACCCGAATCGCGATAACTATTCGTCGTCGTCCGCGTCGGACTCGACGGCGACCGCCTCGGCGGGTGCCGGCTGCTTCTTGCCGCCCTTTTGTTGGGCTTTCATGTGCTTGATGAGGCGGACGCCGACGACGAGTGACACGACCATAAACAGGGCCAACGCCACCGCGATGACAACGAGAAACGTCGGAACCTTGCCGGCCTTCTTCTCCTCGGCGGCCGCCTTTGGCAACACCGATTCCTTTTCCTTCGGCTTATCCGCGACGACCGGTTCCGGTGGTACGTCTTTCTTCTTCGGCAACACGACCGCGGCGGGCTTCAGCGTGGTCACCTGGCCGTCGGTGTCGAGGACGTGGATTTCTTCCAACTCGAAACCGTAGTTTGCCCGCGCCGATTCCGGAGCTACGACCGTGCCGACGAATTTCACCGGCTGCCGATCCGGTAACGACGCGAGTTGCTCCGCGAGAGATTTGACAGCGAGAATGCGGAGCCAGGTCACCGCCGACTTGCCGTCGTGGAAAACGGACAGTTCGACCATCGACCCGGCGGGCTTCGTCGCCTTGCCGAGCAGACCGTCGAGCGTGAGCCGGCTGCCGAGGTAGAGTTCGGGTGACTTCTCCACGTCCTTGAGCGTCGGGTTCTTGAGCTTCGCGGGGGCCTTCGGTTCCGCGGCCTTGTCTTTCTTTTGAGGGGCCTGACCCGCCGCGACCGCAACCAGGGAAGTGAAACAGACGATGAGCGGCAGCCAACGATGAACCGAGATCACGGCCGTTCCCCCAGGGCAGACTGTCGGCGGCGCGGGTTCGGGCCGTGCCGCAACATCCCTACTAGGAAATAGCACACGAACCGCGGGAATGTCGGACGGGGTGTCAGGTTTTCGGACCCGGCCGGCCGGCGGCGCGGTCGCGGAGTTTCTCCAGCTTCTTGAACCCCGCCTCGACCGTCTTCTTCAGCGCGGCCAGTTCGGTCAAACTCAGCTTCCGCGCCTTCCCCTTCGGCAGCCGGTCGAGGTCCACCGGGCCGATGGCGACGCGGCGGAGCTTCATGACCTTGTGGTTGAGCTTCGCGAGCATCCGGCGGATCTCGCGATTCTTCCCTTCGCACAGCACGATCCGCAGCCAGGTGCTATCGCCCTGCGCCTTGACCCGACGTACCCGCTTGGCTTTCACCTTGCCGTCGCTCAGCCAGACGCCATCGAGCAGCTTCTGGAGGTCCTGCTTGTTCGGCTGCCCGGCCACGAGGACGAGGTACGTCTTCTCCACCTGGAACTTCGGGTGCATGAGCTGGTAGGCCAGCTCGCCGTCGTTCGTCATGAGAAGCATCCCCTCGCTCGCCTCGTCGAGCCGGCCGACGGTGTAGACCCGTTGCTCGATCCGCGGGATGAGGTCGAGGGCGAGCGGCCGGCCGGCCGGGTCGTGGTTCGTGCAGAGGTAGCCGACCGGCTTGTTCACGACCCAGTAGACGGTCTTCTCGACCCGCACAGGGGCGTCATCGACGCTGACCTTGTGCTGGTCCGGGTCGATCTTGACGCCGAGGTCGCGGACGACGCGGCCGTCCACCTTGACGCGGCCGGTGGCGATCAGCTCGTCGCACTGCCGCCGGGACGCGACGCCGGCGTGCGCGAGGTACTTGTTGAGGCGCTCCATGCGGGCATTCTACGACACGGGAACGCGGGCGCAAGGCTACACGGCCCGTGCCCGTTCTGTTAACCTTGAAGAACGTCTCCCCGTTCGAGGTCTGCCCGCATGCTCCGCCTCATTCTCGCCGTCGCCGCCTGTGCGGTCGGTTCGTCCGCGTCGGCCCAGGACAGCCTGAAGGCCGAGGACTTGGCCCGCGTCAAGTCGGCGACCGTGTTCGTCAAGGTCGGCACGCCGCGGTCCGGGGCCGTGTCCACCGGGTCCGGGTTCCTCGTCCGCGCCGTCGGCGACACCGGGTATCTGGTGACGAACGATCACGTCGTCGATCTCTACGACGGGGCGGACGACGATAAGAAATGGGCGACGCCCATTGAGGTCGTCTTCGAGAGCGGCACGGAGAAGGAGCGATCCGTCAAGGCGAAGCTCGTCGCCGCGGATACCGTCCGCGACCTCGCGACAATCAAGATCGAGAACGTCAAAGACTTGCCGAAACCGCTCGACATCGCGGACCCGCCGGAGGCGCGGGAGACGATGGTGGTGTACGTGTGCGGGTTCCCGTTCGGCGACCGGCTGGCTATTGGGAAGAAGAACCCGGAGATCAGCGTCGCCCGCGCGACCGTGTCCAGCCTGCGGCGGGAGGTCGTGCCGGGGCCGGTCACGACGGTGCAACTCGACGGGTCGCTGAACCCCGGCAACAGCGGCGGCCCCGTCGTCGCGGCCGACGGCAAGCTCATCGGCGTCGCCGTGCGGAGCCTCATCGGCCGCGGCGTCGGCGAGGCCGTGCCGCAGCACGAGGTCGCCGCGATGCTCCGCGGCCGGCCGGGGCAGGTCGTCCTCGTGCCGAAGAACCCGGACGACGAACCGAAGGGCGACATCCCGGCGCGGCTGTCCGTCGATGTCGTCGATCCGTTCAAGCAGGTGAAGTCCGTCACGGCCTACGTGCTACCGACGGGCAAGGAGCCGCCGAAGCCGCTGACGACGCCGGGGCCGATCCCGAACGCGATGAAGGTTCCACTCACGGTGGAGAACGGCCGGGCGAGCGGCGACGTGACGATCCCGAAGGACAGTCCGAAGGGCCTCGTCGTTCAGATCGAGATGGAGGTCGGCGACACGAAGTTGTTCACGAACGCGGCCGTGGTCCCGGTCGGCGCGACGCGGCCGGGGATGTTCGGCGGCAACCGGCCGAGCAACCCCTACGGCCCCCAGCGGACGCCGGAGGGGAACCTGAAGCTCGCGAGCGGGGCGGTGCTGCCGTTCCCGAACGTGCCGCCGAAGTTCCCGACGGCGAAGGACTCGGACAGCGTCAGCCTCGTCAACGCGGCCCCGGAGGGTTACCTGAACAAGCCGGTGCGGATGGACGCGCTCAGCACCTGCACGGTCAACCCGACCGACAAGGGCGAGTTCGAGCTGGCCGTCGAAACGGACACGGACAACACGCCGACGGACGTGCGGGTCGTGCTGCCGAAGGACCTGGCGCTCCAGGTCGCCGACCTCGGCATCCCGGAACTGATCCCCGTCGGCATCACCTTGAAGTACCCGGTCCGCGTCATCGGCAAGCTGGCGAAGCCGGTCGGCCGCGAGCGGCGGTACACATTGACCGCCGAGCAGCTCGAATTCCTCGACGACGACGGCAAGCCGGTCACGACGCTCAAGCCGGAGCTGACGCTGCCGACCGGGAAGCCGACGCTGGCGATCGTGAACCGGTTCCCGGACCGGTTCGTCGGCCAGACGTTGACGGTGGAGGCTTACGTCAAGGGGACGCGGTACGCCGGCGGGACGGGAATGGAACTCGCCACGCAGAACCAGGCCCCGCCGCTGAACCTGGACGTGTACACGTCCCGCAGCCTCGCCGGGCAGGTCGAGAGCGACATCGCGAAGGACGAGCTGCCCGCCCGCGCGAAGGTGACGATCGAGGTCAAGGCCGTCCACGGCCGGACGAACAAGGGCGTCGTCGGCGTGAAGCAGGTCGAGGTCCTCGGCGACGGGGACAAGGCGGTGAAGACGCTCAAGACTTCCGCGAACGTCGAGTACCCGTTCATCCCCGCGGCGGCGAAGGCCCCGCCGACGCCAGAGCCGCCGAAGGTCGTCGAACCCGCGAAGGCGGACGAGAAGGCCGCGCCGACCCCGCCGGCCGCGAAGGACAACACGCTCGTCATCGCCGCCATCGTCGGGGCCGTCGCGCTCGTCCTCGGCGGCGTGTTCGTGTTGATGAAAGCGATGCGGAAGCCGAAGGCGGTGGAGGAAGAAGTCGTCGAGGAGCGGCCGCGGAAGCGGGACGCGCCGCCGCGGGCGAAGCGGGCCGGGCCGCGGCCGGCGAACGACGACAACCCGTTCGCGAACCTGGGGTGACGGACCACCCCGGCCGGCCTGGGACCGCGGGCGTCCCGCCCGCCACGGTCCCAATCGCATAAGGCTGATCCCGGAGCCGGTGAAGGTGGGCGGGCGGGACGCCCGCGGTCCCGGCTGTGCCGCCGGCTCGCGTCACTTCCCCGGCGGCGGGTCCTGGCCGGCGATCTCGCCCATCTTCCGGAGGAACTCCTTCACCGGCGGGCCGTCGAACTGCAGCCGGCCGATCCGCATCTCCAGCCGCCGGTCCGTGCCCGCGTACTCGTCCGTCGGCCGGTGCAGCATGATCGTCTGCACCCGGCCGTCCGTCAGCGTCACCACGATCCGGCCCATCCAGATGCCCCGCTGCGATTGCGACGGCGTCGCGTTCCGCATCAGCGCTAGCACCCGCTCGAAGTCGGCTTCCGGCACGGGGAACAGCCCCCGCGTGCCGCCGATGTCCGGGCCGCCGTCCGGCCGGTTGAGGATGAACACGTCGATGGCCTGCACCCGCGCGACATCCACCTCGTCCACGGACGCGAACGCCGGGTCGCGGAACGCCCCGACCAACAGCGGGATGACGACGGCCGGGAACAGCAGGATGAGCACGATCAGGCCGACCCACAGGGGCAGCCGGTTCCGCGGGGGTCGGGGCGGCGGGTCGATCTCGGTCACGCTCGGCCTCGGAGTTGGGGGCATGAGGTCGTTCTACGCACCCAAACCGTCGGGAGCGACGGCTCGCGGCAGGGGGTGAGCAGCAAGTTGCGCGAGAATTCACGCCGCCTTCACGGATTCCACTTATTGAAAAGTAAACCTACTTCCGGTGACCGTGCGCCGGGTGCGTGCGGTCGTGTTCCTTTTCCGGGAGAACTCCTTGCGCGACGCGCTCCACCACCGAGCCACACAATCCGCCCGACGGGCCTTCACGCTCATCGAGCTGCTGGTCGTCATCGCGATCATCGCGATCCTGATCGGCCTGCTCCTGCCCGCCGTCCAGAAGGTCAGGGAAGCCGCCGCCCGCAGCCAGTGCATCAACAACATGAAGCAGTTGGGCCTCGCGGTCCACAACTACGAGTCCGCGTACCAGGTGATGCCGTCCCCCGGCCAGTGCGACTCGACCGGCGGCGGCACGACGACGTACTCGATCCACTCGTGGTGTACGACGCTGCTGCCGTACATCGAGCAAGAGAACGTCTACCGGAACTTCGACGTGACGTTCAACCCGTTCGACCCGACCTCCGGGTACGACACGACGTTCCTGCACCGCAAGGCCCGCGGCCGGAGCTACAACGACGTGGCCGCGGTCAACGCCAACGCCCGCGCGGCGGCCAAGACGTTCATCAAGACGTTCATCTGCCCGAGCACCCCGGTCCCGCAGCAGCGCGGCCAGGACAACTACGGCGGCATCGACTACATGGCGATCGCGATCACGGACATCGAGGACGGCCGCCCCGGCACGCCGGCGGCGAACACGGCCGAACTCGGCAGCCGGCCGACGGACGCCGTCCGCCGCGGCCTGACCTCCGACCAGGGGGCGATGAGCTGCGAAGGCCGCCCGGTCATCGGCATCACGGACGGGTCGAGCAACACGATCCTCTTCATCGAAGACGCCGGCCGCCTGGACCCGCGGCTGAACAGCCCGTTCTCGGCGAACTCCGCCCGCGTCCTGCCGGTCGCGTCGGACTCGGCCGAGCAGCTGAACATCCCGGCCACGAACGCCCGCCGGGTGTACGCCTGGGCCGACCCGGACGCCGCCACGAACGGCTACTCCGGCCCGAGCAACTCGACCGGCATCCGCACGGCTCGGTACAACAACAACAACACGCCGGTGGGCGGCCCGACGACCTGCACCTGGCAGACGAACAACTGCGGCCCGAACGACGAGCCGTTCGCGTTCCACACCGGCATCGTCGTCAGCTGCATGGCCGACGGCTCCGTCCGGACGCTCCGCGACAGCCTCGACTGGCAGATCACCCGCGCCATCGCGACCAGCTCCCGCGGCGAGACGGTCAACGGCCTCGATTAAGCTCCCGGCCGTCGCGCAACACTCGGGCCGGCGTCCGCGGGGACGCCGGCCCTTTCCCTTACACGATCCCACGAGGTCAACATGATTCGTTCGACGATCCTTCTGGCGGTCCTCCTCGCCGCGGCCGGCTGCGGGCCGAGTACGCCGCCCGCGCGGACGGACAGCATGGTCCCGGTGACCGGCACGGCGACGCTGCCCGGCGGCAAGCCGGCCGCAAACCTGACGCTGGTTCTGCTCCCCAGCGGCTCCGGCACGCTCCAGGCGCAATTCAACACGGATAAGGAAGGGAAGTTCAAGGGCGAGGCGTTCGCCGGCGAGTACACGTACTTCTTCGAGGGGAAGGCGGACTCGGCCGTGTACAAGGCGCTTCCGCCGGCGTACAAGGGGGCGAGCGCCGACCACAAGGTCACGGTCAAGGCCGGGGACACGTTGAGCATCAAGGCGGAGTAAGCAGTCCGACTCAGGAAATGAAAGCGGCCGCCGGGTAGCCGGCGGCCGCTTGTTTTGTAGGGTGGGTCGAGTCTTCGAGGCCCACCGCGGGAGCGAGTGCTCGTCGTTGAAGTTACGTGCTTGACTCCCCACAATCCCGGCACACCCGTTGGTCGGGCTTGGGATCGCACCCCATGACTCGGCCTCGCACGTCCAACTCGAACGAACAGCACCGTTCGAGGACCTCCCGCAGCATCGCCCGGCCGCGTTGAATCCGAGACTTCGCACCCGACAACGAGAGGCCGAGCCGGTCGGCTACGTCCTGCTGGGATTGTTCTTCGATTTCAGCCATCTGCACCGCCTGTCGATAGCCGTCCGGCAACGACTGAATCATTTCATCCAACCATGCGATGCCCCGACAGCCGGGTTGCGACTCGCGATCCTCGGCACACTCGCTTTCAGAGTCGGAGAGTGCCACCGCCCTGTTCGAGGCCCTGCGGTGATGGTCGTGAACCACGTTTCGAGCGATCCGGTACACCCATGCCGCCAGCCGTTCCGTCTCCTGGAGCGTTCCCACGTTGCGGTGGACCCGCACGAACGTCTCCTGGAGCAGATCGTCGGCAACGTGGTCGTCGGGAACCCTACGGCGGATGAACCGCCGCAGGGCCGAACTCAGGTGCGACCAGATCGCCTCGGTCGAGGGTTGAGTCGCCATCACGGACTCAGTTAGGCTTGGGTTGCGGTGGGACGCAGCAGCCCGTGCGCGGGCAGCAGCCGGCCGTGTTGCAGCAGGCCGCCGGCACGCAGCAGGCCACCGGCACGCAGCAGACGGTCGGGGCGCAACAGCCGGGTGAGGCACAACATGCCGCGTTGTTGCCGGCATCGGAAGACGTGGGTTGCATGGGTCAGCTCCTGTTCGTTCGCGGTCGTCGCGGCTGAACGTCAGCCGCTTCCGAACAAACAGACGCAGCCGGGCGAAAAAGGACGCAGGAATTCGGCAGCAACTCGTTCGCGGTGGGCCTCGAAGACTCGGCCCACCCTACTAATCAAATGATCTGCTTGATCGGTTCCGCCCCCTCGACGCCGACCAGCTTCTGGTCCAGCCCGCCGTAGAAGTACGTCAGCTTGTTCGGGTCCAGGCCCATCTGTTGCAGGACCGTCGCGTGCAGGTTCTTGACGTGGTACCGGTCCTCGACGGCGTTGTTCCCGAACTCGTCCGTCTTCCCGACGGACACGCCGCCCTTGATGCCGCCGCCGGCCATCCACATCGTGAACCCGTAGCTGTTGTGGTCCCGGCCGGTCCCGCTCGCGTACTCGGCCGTCGGCTGCCGGCCGAACTCGCCGCCCCAGATCACGATCGTGCTGTCGAGCAAACCCCGCCGCTTCAGGTCCTTCAACAGGCCGGCCACCGGCTTGTCGGTGTCCCCGGCGTGCTTGTTGTGGTTCTTCGCGATGTCCGTATGGGCGTCCCAGTTCTCGTCGTTGTGCGCCCCGCCGCTGTACACCTGCACGAACCGCACGCCGCGTTCGACGAGCCGCCGGGCGAGCAGCATCTTCTTGCCGAAGTCCTCCGTCCGCGACCCGTCGATGCCGTACAGGTCCTTCGTCTCCTTCGTTTCCTTCGTGAAATCGACCGCCTCCGGGGCATACTGCTGCATCTTGAACGCGAGTTCGTAGCTGGCGATCCGGGCCGCGAGTTCGCTGTTGTCCGCCCGGCTGGCGAGGTGCTGCTCGTTCTTCTCCTTCAGGTGGTCCAGCAGCGCCCGCTGCTGCTCGCGGGTGAACCCGGTCGGCGGCTGGAGATCGAAGATCGGCGTGCCGCTCGCCCGCAGGGTGACGCCCTGGTACGCGGCCGGCATGTAGCCGCTGGACCAGTTCTTCGGCCCGCTGATCGGCCCGCCGGAGTTGTCGAGCATGACGACGAAGCCGGGCAGGTTCTGGTTCTCGCTGCCGAGGCCGTAGGTCACCCAGCTGCCCATGCACGGGTTGCCGGACAAGAGGCGGCCGGAGTTCATCATGAGCAGGGCCGACCCGTGGATCGGCGACTCGGCGTACATGCCCTTGAGGAACGCGATGTCGTCCACGCACGTGGCCACGTGCGGGAACAGCTCGCTGACCCACGCCCCGCTCTGCCCGTGCTGCTTGAACTTCCACCGCGGCTCGACGATCCGCCCCTCGCTCTTCTTCCCGCCCCGGCCGAACGTCTTGATCGGAACGGTCTTGTTGTCCTTGCCGGTCAGGTACGGCTTGTGGTCGAACGTGTCGATGTGGCTGGGGCCGCCGTAGCAGAACACGAAGATGACCGACTTCGCCTTCGCCGGGAACATCGGCGGCTTCACGGCCATCGGGTTGAGCAGCGAGTTCGGCTGCTTCGTCTCGTTCGCGGCGGCCTTGTTGAAGAAGCTGTCGGCGGTGAGCAGCCCGGTGAGCGCGAGGCCGGGGAACTTCGCCCCGCTGTCCCAGAGGAACTCCCGGCGGGTCCGGCGGCAGAACTGGCTCGTACCTTCTGTCATCGAATTTCTCCGGGATGCTTACAAATTATCTTAGCAGCGGACGCGGCGGGCGGGAAGGAAAATCTAGCAGTAGTTTCTTGTAGGGCGGGTCAAGGCTTTGCGCCGACCCGCCGTCGGGTTCCCGCCGGTTTAATCTTTTTCTGCTGCGGTGGAGTTCGTGCGGCGGGTCGGCGCAAAGCTTGACCCGCCCTACAATCACCTCAGTTTAACTCATCTTTGAACCGGAACAACCCATGCCCGACTCGTACACCGCGATTCAGGTCGTGATGATGCCGAAGGACACGAACCCCTACGGCACGATCTTCGGCGGCGTCATCCTCAGCTACATCGACGTGGCCGGGTCGATCGCGGCCCGGCGGGAGGTCGGCCTCCGCGGCGGGCGGGCGGACGCACAGTTCGTGACGGTCGCGATCAATCGCGTCGAGTTCAAGAGGCCGGTCCTCGTCGGCGACGTGGTGCGGTTCCAGACGACGTGCAGCCGGGTCGGGCGGACGTCCATCACCATGCACATCGACGTGATCGCGGAACGCGGCATGGAGGTCTTTTCCGTGACGGAAGCCGAGGTGGTCTACGTCGGCGTCCTGCCGGACGGGGCGGACCGGAAGCCGGTGCAGCTGCTGCCCGCGACGTGACCATTTGTACATAATACGTGTCGCGTCAACCCAGGTGGCGAGTCCGCCACGGGGGGCCACCCGTGGCGGTGGCGGCGGTGGCGGTGGGGCCTGTCAGACTGGCAGCCGGCAGTTTGCCCGACGGTCTTGGAATCGCTTCGGGAATCGTATAAATCAGGGTGTGAGTGAAGCCGTCGTCTCGAGGCCCCGTCATGGGTTATTCGTCGAACCACTTGTACTTCAACGATTTCGAGGTCGGCGCGGCCTGGGAGTCGGGCGGCCGGACGGTGACGGAGGCGGACATCACGAACTTCGCCGGGTTCAGCGGGGACTTCAACCCGATGCACGTCGATCACGCCTACGCGGCGGCGACGCCGTTCCGCCGGCCGATCGCCCACGGGTTCGGCGTGTTCTCCATCGCGAGCGGCCTCGGCGTGCAGTCGCCGGCCGTCCGCACGATCGCGCTGCTGTCCGTGAAGGAGTGGAACTTCATCCTGCCGGTGTTCGCCGGGGACACGATCCGCGTCCGCACGACGGCGGTGGAGAAGGCGCTTCGCGGCCGCGGCAAGCGGGGCGAGGTGAAGTGGAAGCGGAGCATCGTCAACCAGGACGGCAAGGTCGTCCAGGAAGGCTTCGTGGTCACGCTCGTGGAGTGCCGCCCGCTGCCGAAGCCGGTGATGGAACCGGCCGCCGTCCTCGCCGGCGCGAACGGGTCGATGTGACCCGGTGTCCGTTCATCTCGTCCGCTTCCCACGAACGACTCACATGACCATCCGCACCCGCTTCGCTCCGTCGCCGACCGGCTACCTGCACATCGGCGGCGTCCGCACCGCCCTGTTCTGCTGGCTGCTGGCGAAACGCCACGGCGGGAAGTTCATCCTCCGCATCGACGACACGGACGACGCCCGCAACCGGGCCGAGGCGGTGAGGCCGATTCTCGACGGGTTCAAGTGGCTCGGCGTGGACTGGGACGAAGGCCCGACGGCCGACGCGAGCGGCGACAGCTTCGGCCCGCACGAGCCGTACTTCCAGGGCCAGCGGAACGACAAGTACGAGGCGGCGGCGATGAGGCTGCTGGCCGAGGGGAAGGCGTACCCGGACTACACGACGCCGGAGCAGCAGGACGCCGCCCGCGAGCACGCGAAGCTGGCCCGCAAGCCCTACGTCCACCGCGGCACGAACCGCGACGTGCCGGCCGACGAGAATGTGAAGCAGTACGCGGCGAAGAAGGCCCCACTGCTGTTGCGGGTGGAACTCGGCCAGAAAGTGACGTTCACGGACGCCGTGAAGGGCAAGCACGAGGTCCACACCGACACGATCCGCGACCCGATGCTCCTCCGCGGCCCGGACGAGAAGGGGTTGTGCCGCGCCGTCTACAACTTCGCGACCGTTGTCGATGACATCGACTTCGGCATCACGCACGTCGTGCGGGCGATCGAGCACCTGGAGAACACGCCGACGCAAATCCTGATGTACCAGGCGCTCGGCGCGAGCCTCCCGACGTTCGGACACGTCCCGCAGGTGTACTACAACGGCGAGAAGATGAGCAAGCGGAAGACCCCGCCGCTCACCGCCGACGAGGTCGCCAAGCTGAAGGCGTGCGGTTGGACCGACGACGAGATCAAGGGGCGGGACGACCTGAACATCATAGCCGTGGCGTTCTACAAGGAGATCGGCTACCTGCCCGAGGCGATCATTAACTACCTGTGTCGGCTCGGCTGGAGCCTGGACGCCGAGACGGAGTTCATGACGCTCGACACGCTGAAGGCGAACTTCACCCTGGAGCGGGTGACGGACGCCCCCGGCAACTACGACGCGAAGAAGCTGTTCTGGATTCAGGGCGAGCACATGAAGCTCGTGCCGACGGCCGAGAAGGTCGAGCGGTGTGTGCCGTTCCTGAGAAAGGCGAAGCTGATCGGCGACACGCTCGACGACGCGACGCGGGCCGTGTTGACCCGGATCGTCGAAGCGAGTGGCGACCGGATCAAGCTGTTCAGCGACGTGCTGGCGTTCGCGACGCCGATCCTGAAAGACGAGATCGCCTACGACCCGAAGGCGACCGAAAAGGCATTCAAGGACCCGGCCGCGAAGCCGCTACTCGCCGAGTTCGCCGACGTGTTGAAAGCGTGCGAGCCGTTCGACGCCGCGACGACCGACAAGGCGATGCACGATTTCGTTGCGGCGAAGGGCGTGAAGATGAACGCGATCCAACTCCCGGTCCGCGTAACCGTCACGGGCACGAGCGTCGGGTTCGGCCTCTTCGACACGCTGGCGATCCTCGGCAAGAATCGGGTATTGAACCGGATCGAAGCCACCCTCAAGCGATAGCCCATGAAAAAAGACTACCACCTCTGCGGCCTCGGCAACGCCATCGTGGACATCTTCCTCGACCTGACGGACGCCGAGTTCGCCCCGCTCGGGTTCGAGCGGGGCACGATGCGGCTCGTCGAGAAGGCCGAGCAGGAGGCGCTGTTCGCGAAGTTCCGCGACGCCAACCACGACCTGCCGCTCGTCAGCGGCGGGTCGGTCGCGAACAGCGTCATCGCGCTGTCGCAGCTCGGCGGCAAGGGGGCGTTCGTCGGGTGCGTCGGCGACGACCGGTACGGCCTCCACTACGCCGCCGAGTTCGAGAAGCTCGACATCGACATCGGCAACCCGATCCTCAAGGACGAGACGACCGGGACGTGCGTGTGCGTCATCACCCCGGACGCCGAGCGGACGATGCGGACGCACCTCGGCGTGTCCAGCCACCTCGCCGCCCGCCACGTGGACAAGAACCGCGTCCAGAACAGCGAGTGGCTGTTCGTCGAAGGGTATGTGTTCGCCAACCCCGAGACCGGGCAGCACGCCATCCGCGAGGCCGTCGCCATCGCGAAGGCGGCCGGGACGAAAATCGCCCTGACCTGCTCGGACGCGTTCGTCCCGGCCGTTTTCGGCGACCCGTTCCACGAGGCGCTACGGCAGAGCGACTTGCTGTTCTGCAACGCCCCCGAGGCGTGCGCCGTCGCGAAGGCGAACAACACCGAGGAGGCGTTCGCGAAACTCAAGATGCTCGTGCCCAACGCCGTCGTGACGGACGGGCCGAACGGGGCGTTCGTCCGTTACGGCGGCGTCGAGTCGCACGTGCCGGCCTACACGTGCGAGCCGAAGGACCTGACCGGGGCGGGCGACATGTTCGCCGGCGCGTTCCTGTACGGGATCACCCACGGATACGCCCCGGACGCGGCCGCCCGCGGCGGGAACCTGCTCGCGATGAAGGTCATCTCGCAGGTCGGCGCGCGGCTGCACCACGGCGTCAAGGACTACTGGAAGCAAGCCACGGGTGGGAAGTGACATGGCCCGATTGAAACTGTTCACCGGCGTGAGCGTCGGCCCGGCCGTCCGGTCCGCGGCGGCGGCGCTTCAACAGGCGCTCGCCGGGTGCGGGGCGAACGTAAAGTGGGTCGAGCCGGAGAATCTGCACGTCACGATCAACTTCCTCGGCGAAGTGGACGACCGCGACCTGCACGGCATCTGCCGCGCCCTCACAACCGTGGCGAAGGCCGAACCTTCCTTCCGACTGAGTGTCCAGGGTGTGGGCGCGTTCCCGACCCCGCGGCGACCGAAGATTCTGTGGGCCGCCCTCGCCGACGGGGCCGAGACGTTGCGACGGATTCACAACATCTCCGAGCCGAAGTTGCTGGAACTCGGCGTCTACCGTCGCGAGGAGCGCGGGTACACGCCCCACCTGACGCTCGGCCGGGTGAAGGACGAGGCCGACGGGCAGCTGCTGGCGGCGGAGCTTCCGAAGCACGACGACTGGCGCGGCGGCGACGTGTTCGTCGAGGAGTTGTTGCTATTCAACAGCGACTTGCGACGGGAAGGCGCGGTCTATTCGGTCATCGCGCGGATGCCGCTCGGATGAGTTGCGGCGGCTCGCAACATCTGACACAATTCGATGACGCACCCGTAGCTCAACTGGATAGAGCAGCCGCCTTCTAAGCGGCAGGTTGTGAGTTCGAGCCTCACCGGGTGTACTCCCTTCCCCGAGGCGCGCATGCGATTCGTCATCCCGCTGGTCGTGACGCTGTCCCTCGTTCCCACGACGGGGCGGGCCGACGATTCTAAGGCGTTCGGCGTCGTGGTGTACGGGACGACGCCGGGCGGGATCGCGGCGGCCCTGGCCGCGGCCGACGACGGCGAGAGCGTCCTGCTCGTCGAGCCGACCGGACGGATCGGCGGCCTCGTCACCAACGGCCTCTCGCACACCGACTTCCGCACGTTCGAGGGGCTGACCGGCACGTTCTTGGATTTCACCCGCCGCGTCGAAGCGCATTACGCCCGCACGTATGGCAAGGACTCCGCGCAGGTGCGGGACAGCTTCCGGGGGACGTTCGGCGAGCCGGGGGTGAACCTGGCGACGTTCCGCGCGATGCTCGCCGAGCGGAAGACGATCACCGTCCGCAACCGTACCCGGCTGACCGCGGTAACGATGAACGGTGACACGCGGATCGCGTCCGTCACGTTCGCGAACGCGGACGGGACGAACTGGACGGCGACGGCCGCCGTGTTCATCGACGGCAGCTACGAGGGCGACCTCATGGCGAAGGCCGGCGTGCCGTGGCGGGTCGGCCGCGAGGCGAGGGCGGAGTACGGCGAAAGCCTCGCGCCGGAGAAGGCGGACGGGCAACTCCAGGCGTACAACTTCCGGTTCGTCATGACCCGCGACCCGAAGAACCGGGTTTTGCCCGCCGCCCCGCCCGGCTACCGCCGGGACGACTTCGTTCCGGTGTTGGAATTCCTGGCCGCCGGGAAGGTCGAGAAGGTGTTCGGCTACCCGTCGAAGTGCGTGTTCAAGGCCCAACTGCCGGTGCTGCCGAACGGCAAGTACGACATCAACGACGTGTCGAACGGGCTGATCCGGCTCTCGCTGCCGGGCCGAAACCTGGAATGGCCGGACGGCGACGCGGCCGCGCGGGAGCGGGTCTTCCGCGAGCACCTCCGCGACCAGGCCGGGCTGCTCTACTTCTTACAGACGGACGAGGCTGTCCCGAAAAAGCTCCGCGACGAGGCCCGCGAGTGGGGCTGGTGCAAGGACGAGTTCGCGGACACCGGCCACCTGCCGGCGCAGTTCTACGTCCGCGAGGCCCGGCGGATGGTCGGCGTGTATGTCTTCACGGAGAAGGACTCGGAGCACGCGACGGGCGACGCCCGCGCCCGCCTCCACGCGGACGCGATCGCGGTCGGCGACTACGGCAACAACTGCCACGGCACAACCCACGAAGGCCCACGGTTCGGCGGCAAGCACGCCGGCGAGTTCTACAAGCCGGTCCCGCCGTACCAAATTCCCTACGGTACGATCGTGCCGAAGGGGGTGCGGAATCTGCTCGTGCCGGTGGCGGCCAGCTCGTCGCACGTCGGGTTTTGCGCGCTACGGCTAGAGCCGATCTGGACCTCGCTCGGCCAGGCCGCCGGGCATGCAGCCCACCTCGCGCGGGAGAACGTCCCGGTCCAGGCGGTCGATGTGCCGCGGTTGCAGGCCCGGCTCCACGGGGCGAAGTCGGCAACGGTTTATGTCAGCGACGTGAAGCCGGGGGACGCAGACTTCGCCCTCGTCCAACGGTGGGGCACCGCCGGCGGGTTCCACGGCCTGGCGGCAACCCCGAAGGGCAGCCCGCGGGGGCGGAACATCACCGGCCAGTATTACGAGGCGTTCCCGCACCACGCGGCCGACCTCGCCGCCGTCCTGGACCCGGCCGTCGAGGAGCGATGGCTGCGGCTGGCCGCGACGATGAAACTCGCGGTCGAGAAGTTGCCGAGGGCGGACGGCAAGGTCACGCGGGGCGACTGGCTGCGGGCTGCGTTGAAACCGGCGGACGACCCGAAGAAGTGACTCGCGAAAGGGGCAGAGCGGGATAGGGGAGTCGAACCCCTTTCACAGCCTTGGGAAGGCTGGGCACGGCCGATATACCAATCCCGCAACACTCGAAATCTTAGCAACGCCGGCCGAAGCCGCAAGTCTACTTTTCCATCAGACACGAGCCGCCGGACCGGGGTTCACGCCGTCCCGAACTGGCGGTCCCCGGCGTCGCCCAGGCCGGGGACGATGTACCCGACCTCGTTCAGGTGCGAATCGACCGCCGCCAGGTAAATCGCCACGTCCGGGTGCGCCGCCTGGAGCGCCGCGACGCCCTCCGGGGCGGCGATCAGCCCCACGAACTTCACCCGCGGCGTGCCGGCGAGTTTCAACAGACGAATGGCCTCGATCGCCGACCCGCCGGTCGCGAGCATCGGGTCGAGGACGATCCCCAGCCCCATGTCCGGCTTCGGCGGCAGCTTGTTGTAGTACGTCACCGGCTTCAGCGTAGCGTGGTCGCGGTACAGCCCGATGTGCCACACGGCCGCTTCCGGCAGCGCGTCGAGCATCGCGTTCGCCATCCCCAGCCCGGCCCGGAGGACGGGGACCAAGCCGACCTTCACGTCCAGTTCCTGCCCGACGCACTCGACCAGCGGCGTCGGCACTTTAACATCGCGAAGCGGTACGTCCCGCGTGGCCTCGTAGAAGAGCACCTGTGAAATCTCGTAGACGAGTTCCCGGAAGACCGGCGGCGGCGTGTCCCGGTGGCGGAGCTTCGCGAGCTTGTGGACGAGCAGCGGGTGGGTCGAGACGTGCGGCGGGGTCGGCATGGCGCGTTCTCGCGGTTACGTGATGCCCGGCCGCGACACCGAGCTGCCGCCGAGCGACTTCACGCCCAACAGCCGGGCGTCGAACGCGAGCGGGAGCAGGTCGCCGAGCTTGTAGCAGACCATCTGCTTCTTGTGGTTGAGCAGGTAGACCTCGATGTCGCCGCAGAGTTCCCACAGGAATTGCCGGCACGCGCCGCACGGCGGGGTCAGTTCTTCCGTCTCGGCGAACACGGCCACGCGGGTGAACTTCCGCGACCCGTCGGCGATCGCCTTGCACACCGCCACCCGCTCGGCGCAGATCGTCAGCCCGAAGGACGCGCTCTCGACGTTGCACCCGCCGTAGATCATCCCCTCGGCCGCCTGGACGGCGGCCCCGACCTTGAACCCGGAGTAGGGGGCGTGGGCCTTGTTGCGGGCGGCCGCCGCGGCGACGAACAGGGGGTCCGCGCTCATGGAACCTGCTCCAGGACGAGGGGCACGGGTGGGGAGGACGTGTCGCTGAGAGTGTATGCCGAATTTAACCGCGGTAGTACCGCCGCCAGCCGCGATTCGTCCCGATAGTGGACGGTCAGGACGGCATCGCCGGCGCGGACTTCCTCACCGGGCTTTCGGTCAAGAACGATGCCGACGGCATGATCGATGGAATCCTCCGCACGCGACCGCCCGCCGCCGAGCCGCATGCCCGCGATGCCGATTTCCTCCGCATCCACGTCGGCGACGAACCCGCCACGCGGGGCCTGGACGACGTGCCGCCGCGGAGCCGTCGGAAGGATAGAGTAATCGTCCGCGACACGGGGGTCGCCGCCTTGCTGGGCCACCATCCGGCGGAACAGCTCGACCCCGGCCCCGGAGTCGAGCGCGGCCCGGACCTTTTGTTCGGCCTCGGCCTGGCTCGAAACCACGCCGGACAGTCGGACCATCTTGGCGGCCAGTAGCACGGACAGGTCGGTGAGGTCGGCCGGCCCCCTGCCCTTCAGGGTTTCAATCGACTCGATCACCTCCAGCGTGTTGCCCACGGCCCGCCCGAGCGGGGACTCCATCGCCGTGATGACCGCCTCGCACCTCAGGCCGTTGAGCGTCGCGACGCGGACGATCCCCTGAGCCAGCACCCGCGCGTCCGGGAGCGTTTTCATGAACGCCCCGCGGCCGCACTTCACGTCCATCACGAGGGCCTCGATCCCCTCGGCCAGCTTCTTGCTGAGGATCGACGCGGTAATGAGCGGGACGCATTCGACCGTGCCGGTCACGTCCCGCAGGGCGTAGAGCGTCTTGTCCGCCGGGGCCACGTCGGCGGTCTGTCCGATCATGCCGATGCGAACGGCCCGCACCGCGGCGCGGAACTCGGCCTCGGTCAGGTGGACGTTAAAGCCGGGGATCGATTCGAGCTTGTCGAGCGTGCCGCCGGTGTGCCCAAGGCCGCGGCCGGACATCATCGGGACGTTCACGCCGCACGCCGCGACGAGCGGGGCGAGGACGACTGAGGTCTTGTCGCCGACGCCGCCGGTACTGTGCTTATCGACCTTCGGGCCGGGGATGTGTGACAGGTCGAGCCGCTTGCCGGAGTCGGTCATCGCCCGCGTGAGGGCGGCCGTCTCGTCGGATGTCATGCCGCGCCAGACGATGGCCATCAGGAGTGCGGAGAGCTGGTACTTCTCCCACCCCGTGCCGGTCGCGGCGGCGGTGACGAACGCCGAAATCTCGTCGGCCGACAGCTCGTGGCCGTCGCGCTTCTTGCGAATCACATCGACCGCACGCATGGCGTCCCCCGCGGTGACCGAACGACTTTGTACCGCGAAACCCGAACGGCTACAATTCACCCTCTCAAGAATACCCTGAAAATGAGGCGACTTGTGGTGAACCGGTGGGCCTTCCTGGTCGGGATCGAGAAACCGTTGCACGCCGAGTTGGGCGTCCGGCCCTACGCCGAGGCGGACGTGAAGGCGTGGGCCGACGCCCTCGAAGTTACCGGCGTGCCGCGGAAGAATCAGATTCACCTCGCCGGGGCTTACGCCACGAAGACGGCCATCGAGTCGCGGCTGCGGTGGCTGAAGAAGCAAGTGAAGAAGGACGATACGCTGCTCGTCTTCTGGTCCGGGCCGGGCCATGCCGATGAAGAACCGAGTGTTCTCGATTGTTGGGACACGTTGCCAACGGACCGCAGCCCCACGGGACTGATTCTGACCGATTTGCTCGACACGTTCGCGGCAACGAAGGCCAGCCAGATCATCTACTTCCTGAGCGTGTCCGGGATTCGAGAGAAGGATTTGGAAGAACATTTCGACTGCTCGGCGAAGGCCGCGGCCCTGATCGCGTGCTCGGCGGGCGAGGAACCGCGGACGACTCCGGCGATCAAACTCGGGGTCTGGTCCGAACTCGTCGCCGAGGCGATTTCCGGCCGCGCCCGCAAGGCTGCGACGAACAGGCGGGTCACGGCCCTGTCGCTTCAGCGATACATCGAGGGCGAGCTGCCCCGCCGGCTCCGCAAGCACTTCGAGGGCGGCTTGGGGCAAACGCCCGTCCTCCTCGGCGGGCAGAACACGGCCGCCATGGTCGTCGAGCTACCCGCCGGGACGGAAGCCGATGAATCCGTTCTGGACGCCGCGCGGCTCCGGCGGATCGTGTTCCGGTCGGAGACCACATCGCGGGTCCGCGACCTGATGAACTTCCGGAAGACCTACTCCGTGCCGGACAACGCCGGCCCTGGAAACCGCAAGTTCGTCCAGCGAATCGCGACCGATGACATTCGCGCGGAACTCGACCGCGTATTCCAACAGGCCCGCGACCTGTTCGGGTACAAACGAAAGGACGTGACACTGACCGTCGGCCAGGACGGGACCGGGTCGGTCCGCACGCCGGACTTCGAGTTCACAGTTTACCTGGACCTGGATGTCGATGACCCGTCGCAGGTCGTCCTCCGCCGCGAGGTCGGGCAGTTCGTCGATGCCGACTTCGTGCGGCGGCCCGAGTTTCAGTCCGACTTCGGCGCGTCGTTCGACCAGCTCGTTTTCGAGTTCGCCAAGCCGCTCGACGTGGCCGCGTTCATCGACCGGCTGGAGGACGCCCCGCCGCCCGGCGTGAAGCTGACCATCGGCGGCGACGGCAAGTCGTGCGAGGTCGCCATCGCCGGCTTCGCCGGGAGCGTGGTCGTGAAACGGTCGGCCGTCCTCGTCCGCGGCCGCGGCGGTAACGCGGCGGGGTTACTCGACCTGTTCCTTCAGTTCCTCGGCCGGGTCGGGCCACTCGGCGACCCGCCCGCGCTGCCGGCGGCAACCTGACCGGCTGTTCGCTACAACAGGGAGCAACTTACCTCATCGGGCCGCCACATGATTCGCATCGGCATCGTCGGCATCGGGTTCATGGGCCGCATCCACTACCTCGCCGCCCAGCGACTGACCGGCGCGAGGGTCGTCGCCGTGTGCAGCCGGGATAAGGCGAAACTCGCCGGCGACTGGTCCGCGACGCGGGGGAACTTCGGCCCCGAGCCGGGGAAGGTGGACCTGACCGGCGTGAAGACCTACGAGTCCTACGACGCGATGCTCGCCGACCCGGACATCGATCTCATTGACATCTGCAACCCGACCGATCAGCACCCGGCGTTCGCAATTGCCGCGCTGAAAGCCGGCAAGCATGTCCTGGTCGAGAAGGCGATTGCACTTCAGCCGGAGCAGGCCGACGAGATGCTCGCCGCCGCGAAGAGGGCCGGCAAGCTGCTGATGGTCGCGCACGTACTGCCTTTCTTCCCGGAGTTCCAATTCGCCGCCGACGCGATCCGCGGTGGCAAGTACGGGAAGCTGCTCGGCGCGCACTTCAAGCGGGTGATCTCGAAGCCGGACTGGTCGGCGGACATCGGCGACGCGAGCAAGACCGGCGGCCCGGCGGTGGACCTGCACGTCCACGACACGCACTTCATCGGCCTCGTCTGCGGCGTGCCGGCGGCGGTGTTCTCCACCGGCGTCGTCGATCCGTCCGGGGCGGTGACGTACCTGACGACGAACTACGTCTACGGCCCCGGCGGGCCGAGCGTGACGTGTACGAGCGGGGCGCTGTCGATGGCCGGGCGGCCGTTCGCCCACGGGTACGAGATCTATCTGGAGAAGGCGACACTCATCTACGATTCCGGCGGCCCGGCCTTGACGCTGCTCACGGCCGACGGCAAGAGCGAGCAGCCGAAGCTCGACGGCGGCGGCGACCCGCTGACGGCGTTCGCGACTGAGCTGCAGGTCGCGGTCGAGGCGGCACGCACAGGGAAGGAGCCGGACCTGCTCAGCGGGACGCTGGCGCGGAACGCCCTCGTCCTGTGTTACCGGGAATGTGAATCCGTGAAGTCTGGGCAAATCGTTCGCGTTTGAATCGCCTTCTCTAACTTACCCCGCCGCCCGAACCGGCACAGGGCGCGGGGACGGGCACACTTTGTCGTTTGGCAAGATGGAACGGTTGCCGGGGTTGGACGGGTCGTGTCGATGGTACTCGCGGGTCACCGAGGAACCGCGGTCATGCGACACATCTTGCCAATCTTGCTCACGCTCGCAGCCGGGGCCGGCTGCACGCACTGTTGCCACAAGGCATACGACCTCGCGCTGTCCGCCGAGGATTGCCCGGAACTTCCGGCTTGCCAGCGGGCGAAGGTGTACGCCGTCGTCGTCAACGGGTTCGACCCGCTGCACCTCGGCCGCATCGAAAAGCTCGCCGCGGAACTCAACCGCTCCGGGTTCGCGAAGGTGTACACCGTCGAGTTCCATCACGCCGCGTTCGTCGAGAGCGAGGTGCGGAAGATTCGGTGCGACGAGCCGGACGCGCGGTTCGTGTTCGTCGGCTACAGCCACGGCGCAGGCGTGGCGCAGGGCATGGCGGCGAAGCTGTCGCACGAGGGCGTCGCGGTCGATGCGCTGGTGGAACTGACGCCGGCGTACCTGCCGTGGGCGGAAGGGCACGACCTGTCGCGGGTCGGGCGGCACGTCGTCATCGGCCGCGAGTGGCAGCGGAACGGGTATGCGAACACGGAGACGTTGGCCCTGCCCGGCGTGGGAACGTACTCCGTGGCGACGAACCCGGTGACGATTCAGACCGTCCGCGACATCCTGACGGCGTCCACCGCGAACGTGCCACACGAGGAGGGGCCGTTCTACCCGATGCTGCCGTTGAACGACGACCCCGCCCCGCTGCCCGGCGAAGGGTTAGTGATCTCGAAGTGACCCGACTTCCGAAGTCCGGCATCGACCGACTTCGGAAGTCGGTCCCCCGCAGGGGCATTCGACGGCTCGGCACACGCCCTTCTTCCTTTCGACTTCCGAAGTCGAAGCCGGACTTCGGAAGTCAGGTCGTCACAAGCTCGGGACCGCGTCCTGCGAGACGTGGTCCGTCGGCTTTAGCCGGTCGCGGTCCTGGCGAGCGGCGATCCGGTTGATGAGTTCCAGGTACGCCATGGCGCTCGCCTCCACGATGTCCGTCGAGACGGCCCGCGCCGACACCTTCTTGCCCTGGTACTCGCCCTCCACGAACGCCTCGCCCTGGGCGTCGCTGTTGAACGTCACCGCCCGGACGCGGTAGTCCACGACCTTGATCGAGATGCCGGTGATGCGGTCGATCACGTTGAACACGGCGTCGATCGGGCCGTCGCCGATGGCCGCGTCGCGAAGAATCTTGCCGTCGTTCCGCCAAAGCGCGACGGCCGCGGACGGCAGCGTCCCGGTCCCGGCGTTGCACGTGAACGCCTGGAGCGTCCAGACCTTGTGAACGGTGTCGTGGATCTGCGTCTCGGCCAGCGCCTCGATGTCCGCGTCGTAGATGTCCTTCTTGCGGTCGGCGAGCACCTTGAACGCCTCGAACACCTTGTTCAACTGCTCGTCCGACAGGTGGTAGCCGAGGTCCGTGATCTTCTGCCGCAGGGCGTGGCGGCCGCTGTGTTTGCCGAGGACCAGTTCCGTCCGCGACAGGCCGATGTCCTCCGGCCGCATGATCTCGTAGGTGCTCGCGTTCTTCAGCATCCCGTCCTGGTGGATGCCGGCCTCGTGGGCGAAGGCGTTTTGCCCGACGATGGCCTTGTTCCGCTGCACCTGCATCCCGGTCGCGTGCGACAGCTTCCGGCTCATCGGCAGCAACAACCGCGTGTTGATGCCGGTCGAGAGTTGGTAGAAGTCCTGCCGCGTCCGCATGGCCATGACGACCTCTTCGAGGGCCGTGTTCCCGGCCCGCTCGCCGATGCCGTTGATCGTGCATTCGACCTGCCGCGCGCCCTCCTTCAGAGCCGCGAGGCTGTTCGCGACCGCCAACCCGAGGTCGTTGTGGCAGTGGACGCTCAGCACGCACTTGTCGATGCCGCGGACGGTCTTCTTCAAATGACGGATGATGTCCGCGTAGTGGCTCGGGACCGCGTACCCGACGGTATCCGGGATGTTCAGCGTCGTCGCCCCTGCCTCGACCGCCCGCTCGACGACCTCCGCCAGGAAGTCGAGTTCCGTCCGCGACGCGTCCTCCGGCGAGAACTCGATGTCGTCCACCTGGTCGCGGGCGCGCTTCACTCCCTCTACGGCCCGCGCCAGGATTTCATCGCGGCTCATCCGCAGCTTGAACTCGCGGTGGATGGCGCTCGTCGCCAGGAAGACGTGGATGCGCGGCCGCGGCGACCGCTTCACCGCCTCGGCGGCGCGGTCGATGTCGGCCGGGTTGCACCGGGCGAGGCCCGCGATGATCGGCCCATGGACCTGCCGGGCGATCTCGCAGACGCTCTCGAAGTCCCCCGGCGACGCGATCGGGAACCCGGCCTCGATCACGTCCACGCCGAGGTCCTTGAGGCCGTGGGCGATCTCGAGCTTCTCGTTCAGGTTCATGCTACAGCCGGGGCTTTGCTCCCCGTCCCGCAGCGTGGTGTCGAACACGATCACGCGGTTCGGATCGTTCGGCGTCGTCATCGTCGGCTCCTGGAAAGAAACTCCCGTAAACGCAAAACGGCCCCGGACTTCGATCCGGGGCCGTCAGAATCTCGTGGCTGCGTTCAACTCGGTGAACACGAGAGTTCGACCCCGGCTGGTCGGAGTTCGAGTCGTGCAAGGAGAAGCAAATCGCTGAACATGCGGTTCCTCGTGTGTTGAAAGTCTAGCGGAGTTTCCCGGCTGGTGCAACGCCTTCCGGTGAAGATTCGGCGTAATCCGGTGTCACCGGTCCGTCAGGTAACCGCGGCCGTAGGGGTTGAAATCGCCCGCGCCGAGCTTCTCGATAACCGGGATCAGCCGCTCGATCATCGGCTTCGCCCCGGCGGGGCCGAAGTCGATGCGGACCTCCGCGGTGAGTCGTTCCGGCGTCTTCGTGACGCGGCCGACGAGCGGCGGCATCGGCCCGAAGGCGGCGGTCAGCTCCTTCTCCGTGAACAACGGTTGCTGCTGGGTCGGTCCGAAACCGAGGCCACCGTCGATAACGCTCAACGGGCTGTTTCCGCCGACGCTCGGAAAAAGCACCGGCCAGCGGTCGTACATCGCGAGGCCGAGCGGGACGCCGACGGCGAACGCCGCGTCCGGCCCGGCGGCACGAAGGGCGGACAGGTTCTTGCCTCTCGTCGCGGTGCCGCACGCGGCGACCCACTTGCGGTCGAGGCCGAGGATGAGGGTCGATTCGGCCTGGGCGTAGTGAACCGTGCAGTTCGTCGGGCGGACGGAAAGCACCTTCGTGCCGTTAACGGTTTCTGAAGTTGGTGACGCCGGGGTGTCAGCTCCCGTGGGGGCCGACAACAGATTCGGTAAGACGCGGAGGAGTTCCGTTGCTGCTTGCTCCGATTCGAGGTGAAGGGCGACAAGCGGCAGCGGCTCGACCTTCGCGGGCAACTCCTGCTTCGGCGGGAGTAGGACCGACACGCCTTCGACGGAGGCCAATAAGTTCTCGCGGATCGGCAGCCGCGTCCTTTGCTCGATATCAGCGAGCGTGTCACTCGGCAGCTTCCCGACTTCGCCGTTGGCCTTCGCGAGTGCGTCGGCGAACCGCGTCACCGTTGCCGCCCGCTTCGGGCGCGATGGCAGGCCGAGCGTGACCGCCGTGGCCACGTCCGTCGGCCACGTTCGAGGAGCCATTTCGGCTACGCGGCCGTCGAGCAGATCGACCAGCGGGCTGTCGAACTTCGGGTCGCGACTCGCTTCGACCGTCAACCCGATGCCGTCGGGCCGAAGCGAGAAGTGGCCGAAGACCGTGGGCACGGCGTTCGGGTTCACCGCCAGCCTAAGGAACGCGAGCCGGGCGGGGTCGATCACGTCCTTCTTCGCCTTCTTCGCGGCGTCGGCGGCCTTTACGAATGCGGGGAGTCGGACGAAAAAGTTGACCCCCGGCATCCTCGTCACTTCGCAAAACGTCGCAGCCGCGGCGAGTGAATCCGTTGCGGCCTTCCGGTGGCGGGCGAGAACGTCGGCGACGGCCTCCTTGTTCGAGCCGACCACGAACAGCCCAGGCGCGAAGGCGAACGTCGGTTCGAGCGGCCCCTCGGTCGCCTTCGCGGGTTCCGGCACGATCTGCTTGCCGGTGTTCTGGTCGAACGTCACGACCGGTGCGGCGCGGGACTGGAAGACCGGCACGCCGTCCAGCGTGTCCACCCGGCGGAACGTCGCCTCGTTCGCGAGGTAGGCCCGCACGAGCAGCGCAGCAGCGGATGCGTCGCCGAGCAGGACGACGGCCGCGACCTTCGGCTCGTGGTCCTTCGTAAAGCCGGTCAGCCCGACGGCCGCGCCGTGCAGTTTGCGAAACTCCGCAAGGAACTCCGGGGACGTGATTGTGGTCGTGAGGGACAGACCCGGCTGGCCGTGGAACAGCCGTGGCTCCTTGTTCGAGTCGCGGCGGTCGTGCAGCAGCTTCAAGCCGTCTTCGAGAGAGGTGCCCTTCACCATCGCGGCGAGAGTGTCGGCGACCGTGGCCGGGTCGCGGAGTTCGGCGTAGGCGAGCGTGCCCGCCGGAAACAACGCCGCCGGGTCGTTCGGCCCGGCAGTCGCGCGCGAACAGCATAGAGCAAGGATCAGGACTGACGCGATTCGCGGCACGGGGACACCCTTCGAGAACGGATGCCCCCAGTGTACACCACGCGTACCAGCGGCCGCCTTGCCTCGGACGAACACGGCTACTTTTTCGGCGGTTCGAGCCGGAGGTACGCGAACAAGTCGCAGATTTGCTGGTCGCTGAGCGTGTCGAGCAGCTTGTCCGGCATCATCGACACGGCCGACGGCTTCAGGTCCTCCACGTCGTCGCGGGCCAAGACCGTCTTGCGGTTCTGCGCGTCCAGCACGGTGACGGCCTTCGCCGTCGCGTCCACGACCAGCCCGGTGAGCTTGCGGCCGTCGTGCGTGCTGACCTCGTGCTGGACGTACTCGGTGCGGACGTAGGAACTCGGATCGACGACGTTCGCGACCATGTACGGCGTGTTCTTCCGGTCGGCCGTCGTCAGGTCCGGGCCGATCTTGTTCCCCTCGCCGAAGAGTTGGTGGCACGTCGCGCAGTGCTTCGCGAACAGCTCCTTGCCCGCGGTCGGGTCGCCCTTCCCCTTGTTGAGGATGACGCCGACCCAGGTAATGCGGGCCTGCTTCTCGCCGGGCGTCGCCGGGCCGATCTTGCCGTACAGCTTCTCGACGAGTTCACTCAGCGGCTTGTCGTTGAACTGCAACAGCGGCCGGAGTTCGTTCAGCGGAACCTCGGCGGCGGGCAGCTTCTTCGCCTCGGTAGCTTGCAGGTACTGGAGTGCCGTCGCCGGGCGAGTGAACAGCACGCGGCGGGCCGACGCGCGGTCCGCGACCGGCCATGCCGGGAAGGATCGCAGCAGGAACTCGTCAACGCGGGCGTCGGAGTAGTTCGTCATCGCCGCGATGATCGCCGCCCGCAGCTTCGCGTCCGCCGTCGGAAACTGGCTCACCAACTCCGCGGGTAGTTCCGGCCGCCGCGACTCGGCGAGGATTTGCAACGCCTGAACGCGCCCCGCCGTCGGGCCGCTACCGCGGAACTGGTCGAGTAGGGTCGCGACCGTCTTCGCATCCCCGAACCGCACGGCGAGGCGTTGGAGCTCCGCTTCCTGCGGGTGCTGCTTCAACAACGCTTCGAGTGCGGCCACGAGTTCCTTCGGCGGCTGCTCGAACTTCTTCCCGGTAATCCCGGCGTTGATGCCTTTGATGATAATTTTGCGCCACACTTCTACCCCCGATGCCTGTCGGAGCAGATTCGCGATGGTTTCAAAGCCCTTGGGGAGATGTGTCAGCCGTTGAATGATCCGCTCCAAAAGGTACTTCTCCATCATGGTTCGACACCATAAAAGCGTATCCTTCGGCAAGGATTCTGATTTCGTCATGTGATGTTCGATCGCCCACCACGTCAGCAGCGGAATGTACGGATCATCTGCGTTCAACTCGAAATCGATGAGGTGATTGATAATCGGCCATGCCTTGTCAATCGGCAACCTTTTCGCGGAACACGCCACTTGAGCCAACACTATCGCCGCTTCTTCCTTGTGGACAAACGCAGTCAAATCGATCGGGAAACCACCCTCGACAATTGTTCGCACAGCCCATGCTCGCACATGAGGGTCTTTGTGATCCAACAGACTCTCGAAATTCTCCTTCTTGAGTTGACCGAGTTGGAATTGTGTCCACACGACTTCCAAAAGCGGAATGCTCGAATTGGCCGAAGCCAATTCCAGTTCCTCAAGTAACTTCTGACTCTTGGGGTCATTTCGTTCCACCAGCAACCGCCGAGCTTCGCGCCGCCACCACGCGCTCGGGTGTTTCAACAGCTCGACCAAGTCCTTCGTCTTGTACGTCCGCAGGTCGAACGTGGGGAACTTCGGCGTGCCCTGGTACTCGATCTTGTAGACGCGGCCGTTCGTCTTGTCCCAGTTGTCGATCGGGTCGAGGTGCGCCGCCCGCTTGTCGTACCAGTCGGCCACGTACACCGACCCGTCCGGGCCGAGTTGTAGGTCCACCGGCCGATGCCAGGTGTCGTTCGCGACCAGCAGGTCGCCGCCGTGCTTCGCCGTGAACGTCGAGCCGTTCGGCGACATCTTGTGCCAGTAGATCGCGCTCGACAGCAGGTTGCCGGCGATGTACTGGTCCCGCATCTCCGTCGGGAACGTGTCGCCCTGGTAGACGATGCCGCCGCAGGTGACGTGGCCGCCCTTGAAGTCCTTGTACGGGACGTGCTCGAAGTACCCGTAACTGTGCGGGTTGTGCAGCGGGCCGTGCTTCGAGAACCCCTTGACGTGGTACGCCCCCTGCATCTGGTGCAGCATCGCAAAGCCGCCCCAGTTCGTCCCCGCGATCACCTGGCCGTGCTTGTCGAAGTCGAGGCCGTAGGTGTTCCCGCCGCCCTCGGAGAACAGCTCGAACCGCTTCGACTTCGGGTGGTACCGCCAGATGCCCTGTTGGAACTCGACGACCTCCTCCGGCTTCGCCGGGTTCGGGATTTTGCACGTGCTGGTGCTGCCGGCCGCGCCGTACAGCCAGCCGTCCGGCCCCCACTGGAGGCTGTTCGCCAGCGAGTGCGTGTCGTCCAGGCCGAAGCCCTTGAGCAGCACCTCCGGGTCGCCGTCCGGCACGTCGTCGCCGTCCTTGTCCGGGTAGTACAGCAGGTACGGGGCCTGCACCACGTACACGCCGCCGTTGCCGAGGCAGAACCCGCTCGCGAGGTTCAACCCCGTGAGGAAGTCCTTCGACTTCCGGTAGACGCCGTGGTCGTCCGGGTCGTAGCAGATCGTGATCCGGTCCAGCCCCTTCGGGCCGCGCGGCGGCGGGTCGAGCACCTTGTCCCAGACCGTCCGCAGGTACTGGTCCTGCTTGACCGGCTTCAGCCCGGCCGGGTTCGGGTACTGGAGGTATTGCAGCACCCACATCCGGCCGCGGTCGTCGAAGCTGATGCTCACCGGTTGCCGGATCATCGGCTCGTGGGCGACCACCCGAACTGTGAACCCCGGCGGCAGCTGCATCCGCTTCACCGCCTCCTGGGGCGAGAAGCCTTGTCCGAACGCGGCGGCAGAAGCGATGAGGGCGAGGAACAAGGTCGAAAGGAAGCGCATGAGGAGTGTCCGGGAGGGACGGCGGGATGAACTGAGGATACGGCCGACCGCCCCCGGTGTGCAAGGGGCTGACCGCCCGCCTGCCGGTTTGGCAGGCGACACAGCCACCGCCGCCACCGCCACGGGTGGCCCCCGGTGGCGGAAACGCCACCGGGGTTGACGCGACTGTTATTATGTACAAATGGTCACGACTTCATTTCGCCCGTCCGTCGGCATCGTCGTTGACCCGGACGCGGGGGTTGCTCACAATACACCCCGTGCCACCATCTTCCGAGGGCCGTTCGATGGAATGCGACGAAATCGACTACGAAATTCTCGGCGACGACATCCAGCTCGTCGAAGTCACCCTCGACCCGGACGAGACGGTGATCGCGGAAGCCGGCGTGATGAACTACATGGAGGACGGCATCACGTTCCAGGCGAAGATGGGGGACGGGTCGAAGCCGCAGCAGGGGTTCTTCAGCAAGCTCGGGGCAGTCGGCAAGCGAATGCTGACCGGCGAGTCGCTGTTCATGACGCACTTCACGAACGAGGCCCGCGGCCGCCGGAAGGTCGGGTTCGCGGCCCCGTACCCCGGCCGCATCCTACCGCTCGACCTGTCCGAGTACGACGAGATGATCCTGTGCGAGAAGGGGGCGTTCCTGTGCGCCGCGTTCGGCACGGAGGTCGGCATCGCGTTCCAGAAGAAGCTCGGGGCCGGCCTGTTCGGCGGCGAGGGGTTCATCCTCCAGAAGCTCGAAGGCGACGGCATGGTGTTCCTCCACTCCGGCGGGACGATCATTGAGCGGGAGCTGCGGGACGGCGAGGTGCTGAAGCTCGACACCGGCTGCCTCGTCGCGATGGAGCAGGACGTGGAGTATAACATCGAGCGGGCCGGCAGCCTGAAGTCGATGTTCTTCGGCGGCGAGGGGCTGTTCCTAACGACCGTCGAGGGGCCGGGCAAGGTCTGGATTCAAACGCTGCCGTTCTCCCGGCTGTGCGACCGGATCATCGCGAACGCCCCGTCCGTCGGCGGCGCGTCGAAGGGCGAGGGGTCCATCCTCGGCGGCGTCGGCCGGCTGTTCGGCGGTGATTGATGACCCGAAATAGATAGCCGCCGGCTTGCCGGCGGGGTTTTGCGACGCCCAAAACCCCGCCGGCAAGCCGGCGGCTATCTATACGCCGGCGGCTACATAAAAAGTGCGTCGAACGACCTCCCGCCTCATTCCTCTCTGGTTCTCACCATGTCCTCTCCCGCCCCGCGCGGCCGTTGGCTCGCCCTCGTCGCCGCCCTGCTCGGCTGGATGTTCGACGGCATGGAGATGGGCCTGTTCCCGCTCGTCGCCCGGCCGGCGCTGGCCGAGTTGCTCGGCACGACGGTCGGCGAGGGGCGGGTGGCGACGTGGTACGGCGTCATCATCGCCGGGTTCCTCGTCGGCGCGGCGACCGGCGGCGTCCTGTTCGGCTGGCTCGGCGACAAGATCGGCCGCGTCCGGGCGATGACCGTCAGCGTCCTGCTCTACTCGATTTGCAGCGGGCTGAGCGCCGCGTCCCAGGAGGCGTGGCATCTCGCCGTGTTGCGGTTCGCCGGCGCGCTCGGCATGGGCGGCGAGTGGGCGCTCGGCGTCGCGCTCGTGATGGAGGTCTGGCCGAACGCCTCCCGCGGGTGGCTGGCCGGGTGGATCGGCGCGTTCGGGAACCTCGGGTACACGCTCGTCGGGTCCATCGCGTACAGCCTCATCTTCGTCGGCGCGGAACTTCCCGCCGCGCTCATCAAGCTGGGCATCCCGGAGGCGTGGGCGGCCGCGCTGACGGCGAACGGGAACTGGCGGCTGCTCATGCTCATCGGCGCGTTCCCGGCGCTGTTGACACTCCTCATCCGATTGTTCGTGCCGGAGTCCGAGAAGTGGACCCGTGAGAAGGAGTCCGGGGCCGCGTCGCACTGGTCCGAGCGCGACCTGTTGGGCGTGCTGATCGGGGCCGCCGCGGCGAGCGGGCTGATCGCGCTGTGGGCCGTGCGAGACCTCGACCTCGCGGTCCGCGTCCTGGGCTCGGTCGTCGCGCTCGCCGTCGTGACGTGGGGCTACCTACTGCCGGCGAAGCAGTACCTCACGCGGTCGGGGCTGTCCCCGGAGTTGCGGCGAATGACGTTGAAGAACATGCTCCTGGCCGCCGGACTGAGCGGCGTGCCGCTGCTGGCGACGTGGTCCGGCGTGATGTGGATGTACCAGTGGGTGGACAAGCTGCCCGGCGGCACGGTCCCGGAAGCCCGGCCGCTGATGCAAATCGCGTCGTCGATCGGCGCGGCCATCGGGTGCGTGTTCGGGGCCGTCCTGTGCGAGCGGTTCGGCCGACGGCCGGTGTACGCCGTGCTCTGCGTCCTGTCGCTCGCCACCATCGTCGGGTTCTACCAACTGAACACCGCCTACGGGACGGCCTACGTCCTGTCGGCCGGGGTGATGGGACTGATTACGGCGTCGTTCTACGGGTGGCTGCCGCTGTACCTACCGGAACTGTTCCCGACCGCGATGCGGGCCACCGGGCAGGGGTTCGGGTTCAACTTCGGCCGCATCATCGCCGCCGTCGGGAATCTGCAGATGGCGAACCTACTCGCCGCGTTCGGCAACGACTACGGCCACGCCTGTGCCGTCGTCGCGGGGGTGTACGTCGTGGGGTTGCTGCTGATCGCGGTCGCGCCGGAGACTAAGGGGAAGCCGCTGCCGGCGTGAGGTGCTGAATGGCGAGCGGGGGGCGTAAGCCCCCTGATTCTGGGTGGAACTCCCACACCGGCACGCTTACGCCGTGCCGTTCGCCTGAGTGAAGGCCCTGACTGGGCTGTTACGTGTTGCCCTTCGGGTTGTCCCAGTTCGGGCGGAACTCCTCGCTCTTGCCCCGCTCCTGGTTGTACACCACGGCGAGCATCTGAAGGGCCTGGCACTTCGCCCGGAACGCCGCGAGCCAGTCGCCCGCTTGCCCCTTGGCCGCCGCGTCCTCGTTGAACCGGGCGTGCGCCGCCCAGTCCACGTCCGGGTGCTCCTTGAGCACGTCCTTGAGTTCGTTGTCCTTGTCCGTGAACCGGTCGAAGATGCCCTGCCCCAGCTCGAACGGGTACGTCTTGTAGACCCGCAGCTCCTGCACCGGTTCGGCGGCCTCGGCCGCGTCGTGCTTCGTCTTGTTCAGGTGCAACACCAGGCCGACGATGCCGACGAGGATCAGGATCGCCGCGAGGCCGAACAGCGGCAGCGCGCCGAAGACGCTCTGCATCTGGAGCACGAGCGAGACCAGGGCGAGCAGCGAGCCGAGGCCGAGTAGCGTGTACGGCCACGGGACGATCCGGTTCACCTTCTCGACCATCCGCCCGAACGGGCCGGGGATGACCGGCAACAGGGCGGAACTCTTACCGATGTCCGCGCCGGGGACCTGGACGATGATGCACGTTATGTTGTCCCGCCCGCCGCGGACGTTCGCGAGGTGGACCAGGAACTTCGCCGCGTCCTCCGGCGTCATCGCGGCGACGACGGCCCCGATCTCGTCGGACGGGACCTCGTTGCTCAGCCCGTCGCTGCACAGCAGGAACGTGTCGCCGGGGAGCGTCGGGTGCGGGCCTTCGATGTCCACCTCGACCGTCTCGTCCGGGCCGAGGGAGCGGACGATCACGTTCTTCTTGAAGTCGCCGAGTTGGTCCGGGTCGATCCCCTGCCGCTTGGCGATCTCCCACACCCACGAGTGGTCGAACGTCAGTTGCTCGACCTTGTTCGGCCGGATGCGGTACGCCCGGCTGTCGCCGACGTGCCCGAGCCACGCGCCCTCGGACCGCAGGAACAGGGCCGTGCCGGTCGTACCGAGGCCCTTGAACTCGGGGTTCTTCTGGCCGATCTCGTAGATGTCCGCGTTGGCTTCCGTGAACGCCCGGCGGATGGCGGGGATGACGCCCTCCTGCGAGACGTGCTTGGCGAACGTGAGCGGGATGTCGCGGATGGCCTTGGCGCTGGCCTTCTCGCCGACCGCGTGGCCGCCCATGCCGTCGGCGACGATGAAGATGTGGCCGCGGGCCTGCCACGCCTGCTCGTCGGCGGCGAGTTGCACCTCGCAGGCGTCCTGGTTGTGACTCCGCTTGGCACCGACGTCCGTGAGGCGGGCGTAACGGACTTGGGAAGAGGACACCGTGGCGAACCCTCGGCACATTTATTCCGGCGACACCGTGATTCTACTTGCGGTTTTCGTTTTTTCCCGCCCGAACCGGCGAATCGCTATCTCGAACTTGTCGTCATGCGCGGCCGGGGTTGACCGCCCCGAACATTCCCGGTATTCGCGAAAGTCGGTTCATCTTAGCACCAACTCGGAGGCCGGGCGTGGGGTCAGGGGTGATTCACCGGCGTACCGCGTTTGCCCTGGCCGTCCTCGCGCTCGCCCTCGGCGGCGGGTGCGTCGAGCGGCGGTTCGTCGTCCAGACGAACGCGCCCGGCGCGCAGGTTTACGTCAACAACGTGCCGGTCGGCCCCAGCCCGGCCGACCTGCGGTGGGACTACACCGGCGTGTACGAGTTCCGGGCCGTGGCCCAGGGGTACGAGCCGGTCGTGCGGCGGGTCAACGTCCGGCCGAAGTGGTACGAGTACCCCGGCCTGGATTTCTTTTTCGAGGCGCTGTACCCGTTCCACATCGAGGACGTGCGGCGGGTCGGGTTGGAACTCCAGCCGTCGCAGTTGGTCCGCACGGACGAGCTGCTCGACAGCGCCGACCGGCTGCGGGAGCAAGGGCAAAACCTGCCCGCGCCGAAGTACCCGGACGCCGAGCCGCGGCCCCGCGGCGCGGTCCCGCCGCCCTAGCGGCCGCTCCGTAACGACGCGGCCATGTGAGCCAGCCGCTTCTCCCAGAACAGCTGCACGTCCCACGAGCACGCGGCGTGGACGCCGACGACCATCGGCCGCACGCCCTCGCCGGTTTGCGCGTCCATCTTGATCGCGGAGATCGCGACCAGCTTCGCCGTCTTCGGATCGCTGCCGGTCACCTTGAACCGCATCACGTCGATGCCCTTTATCTCGCCGGAGGTCGGGTTGTCGCCGAGCGGCGGCTCGGTCAGTTGTTGCCACTCCCGCAGGCCGTACAGCTTCTCGTACTGCCCGCGGAGGTACTCGCGCACCGTCGCGACCGCGTCATCGCCCGACGGTTCCAGCAGCAGCACGGCGACCCGCGCCTTCGGCTTGATGTCCCGCTTGACGTTCAGCTTGAACTCGGCGTCGTAGGCCGTGTCCGCCTTCGGGTCCTCGATCTTCGCGTCGGCCAACTTCTTCCACCACCCGTCGCCGTCGGTAAGGCGGTAGTCGGCATCGACGCCCACGAGCGTCTTCGCGCCGTCGGTCGTCGGCTTCCAGTCGTCGCGGAGGTCGAGGAACTTCAGCCGCTGCCGCAGGTCGTCGAGGTCGTCGGTGAGGAGCTTCACCTCGGACTCCGGCGCGGCGGCGAGGAACCAGTAGCCGACGCCCTGATGCCCCATCGCGTAGGCTTCGCCGAGGTACGTCCCCTCGCCGAGCTTCGCCGTCGCGGTGCCGCGGAACGTGACCCGCGTGGCCGGCCGGCCGATCCACGTCGCCCCGTCCTGCTCCTGCACGTCCAGGTCGTCGAAGAGCGGCTTGAGCCGCTCCGTGATGCCCTCGCGCAGCTCGCCGGGCTGCGGGTCGCGGGTCTTGAAGTCGCGGGCCTCGATCGCGACCTTCGCGCTGCCTTGCTTGTGCCGGAGACCGACGAGGTTCGCCCCGAACAGCGCCTTCACGTCGTCGTCCTTCTCCCAGTTCGGGACCGGCAGCCGGTACAGGACGTTGCGCTCCTCGAACCTCAAATCTCCCGTCGGCCCGCCGCTGCCGCCGACGTTCAGCCGGTTGAACACGACGACGCCGACGACCACGGCCGTCGCGATGACGAGCAGCACGCCGAGCAGCGGGAGCAGTTGCGACGGCTCCTGCCGCCGGTGGACGCGGGTTCGCGGCCCGCGGCTTTCTTCCGGCGGCGCGGACGTTTCGGCCGGGGGATTAATCGGAGGGGGCGGCGCGTAGCCGTTGTCGAAAGCTCGGGTTTGCTCGTTCCCGGTGTACGCGGGCGGCTGCACCGGCGGCGCGACCGGGCCGAGCGTGAACCGCATCCCGCACCGTGGGCAGGTCAGGATCGCGCCGGGCGGAACCTGCGTCGGGTCGAACAGGAACGGACAGCTCGGGTTCGGGCACTTCAGGGCGTTTGCCATGAGCAGGTCCGGGAATGACGAACGAATTCAGGGGCAGTATAGGGCAAGCAAGACCGTCACTCTGCTTATTACGTTACGCCGGAAATAACTCGCACAACAGTCCAGGGGGTCGGCGGGATTCGGTGAAACTTTTCCCGATGTGCCTTGAAAAGAGCCGGACGCACGTTGAGGCGGAACGGCAAAAATCGGTTGACTTCATCTCAACCCGTTCTAGATATCCTTTGAAATTTCGGAATTCAGCCCCGATCAAAGGCCGTGCTTACCCCCCGTCCTGACCGGCCTTTGGAGACTGTTATGACACAGACCGGCGGACTCTCCACCGGCCTAGCCTTCTTGCCCAACTGGCTATCCGACAGCGACACGGCGAGCCTGGAAACGAGCCTCCAAGCCTGGGTTCGGGCCAGCGGCTGGACCACCGTGGGCCTCGTGTGGCCGCTCGACGGGCCGGCCAAGGCGGCCCTCCTGACGAACACCGAACGGGTTGAGGCGTTGGCGACCGCGCCCGCCGAACTGTCGGAGGTCGCGAAGTCATTGTTGGGGGGCAGTCAAACCGTCGTGTGGCAGGTTCCGAACAGTTCGGGCCGGCTGTACACGCTGCTCTCCCCGCCCGGACTGCCCGTCGGGGCGATCTGGGCCGAGCGGTCGGCCCGCGACCAGTGGAGCGAGGCGGACCGCAGCTACTTTGTGCTGTCGGCGAAAATCCTCGAGCGGTCGGCCCACCTCGGCAAGAAGATCGGGCCGATCATCGAGCCGAACCGGTTGGAGCAACGGCTGAAGGACGCGTCGGTCATCGCCGGGCGGATGGCCCACGATTTCGACAACATCTTAACCGGCATCATGGGGTTCGCCGACCTGACGCAACCGATGCTCGCGGCCGGGTCGCAGCCGGCGAAGTTCGTGTCCGAGATCAACAAGGTCGGGTCGCGCGGGATCGTGTTCACGCAGCAGCTGCACCAACTGAGCAGGTCCGCTCAGGTGAAGGCTCAACCCGGTTCGATCGCGGCAGCCGTGGCGAAGGAGGAAGCCCGCCTCCGCCCCGCGATGCCAACCGGCGTGAACATCGTCTCGAACATCCCGCAGAACCTCGCGAATGTCGCGATGGACGCCGGGGCGCTCGGCACGGTCCTCGGACACCTGTTAGAGAATGCCGTGGAGGCGTCTCCGGCAAATGGGCGAATTGTGGTGACCACGAAACTGGTTGAGCTAAACTGGAGTGAGGCCCGACGATATCTCGGGCAGGTTCATTCGGATACTTATGTTGAGATTACGATTCAGGATTTCGGTACGGGTATAAAATCAGAGGTGAGGTCGCGGCTGTTCGCGGAGCCGTTCTTCACCACGAAGGTCCGACACCGGGGCCTGGGACTGGCCATCGTGTACCGCGTGTTGTTCGCTCACCGAGGGGGGATTCGCATCGACGCGGCTTCTCCCCCCGAGTCCGGGACGGTAGTTCGCGTCGTGATCCCTCTCGCTTCGGCTCGACCGGCGGTCGCACCGACGGCGATCCTCGGTACTTCAGCCTAAGGAGGTAAACACCTATGACCGTGGAAGTAGAAGACCGCCTGCGCCAGACCCCGCGTCCGGCCCGCGCGCCGGCCCCGATCAGCGAGCTGCAGAGCAGCGGGGACATCAACATCCTGATCCTGGACGACGACACCGCGACGTGTTCCGTCATCCAGGCCGCCCTGGCGAACCGGGACTTCGTGATCGACACGGTCTCCGACCCGTCGATGATCGAGTCGGTACTGACCAAGCGGAACCAGTACCACCTCATCATCCTCGACTACGTCATTCCCGGCCTGGAGCCGGACCAGGTGTTCAACTGGGTGAAGGAGTACCAGCCGGACGCGAACATCGTCGTCGTCACGGGCTACCCGTCGGTAGACAGCGCGTTGAACTGCCTCCGCGCCCGCACCTACGACTACCTGACGAAGCCGTTCCAGGTGGACCAGCTGCGGGAAATCGTGATCCGCTGTCTGGAGAGCAAGGGCTTGCTGCGGATGACGGAAGAAGCCCTCCGCGAGTCGCTCGGCGCGGCGATCCGCGAGCGGCGCAAGGGTCTCGGGTTCACGCTGTCGAACATGAGCGAGCGGACCGGCGTGTCGCTCGGCTACCTGTCGCAGATCGAGCTGGGCAAAAACTCGGCGTCGATCGAAACGCTGTACCGGATCTGCTTGGCGCTCGGCATCAAGATGAGCGAACTCTTCACGGCCGTCCAGCGGCACTAAGAGAACTCGAAGTTTATCGAAAGCCCACGGACGAACGTCCGTGGGCGTTTTCATTTCGCCCCACCCCACCTGTCCGCTAAACTGTCAACGTCTGGACAGCCGCCCCGCGCGGCCCCCACCCCGGACTTCCGTGAGGATTCCGCCGTGTCGTTCCGCCTCGCGTTTCTTGTATCGCTGCTCGCGGCCGCGCCCGCCTTTGCCGACACGCCCATAGACTTCAACCGGGACATCCGACCGATCCTGTCGAACAACTGCTTCCAGTGCCACGGCCCGGACGAAGCGGAACGGAAGGGCGACCTCCGGCTCGACACGGCCGAGGGCGCGACCGAGGCGGCCATCGTCCCCGGCAAGCCGGACGAGAGCCAACTGATCGAGCGTGTCACAACGAAGCAAGGCGGTCTCATGCCGCCGCCGAAGACGGGCAAGAAGCTGACGGCGAAGGAAATCGAGTTGCTGACGGCCTGGGTCAAGCAAGGGGCGAGGTACGCGGTCCACTGGTCCTACGCGAAATCGGTCCGGCCCACGCCACCAGAAGTCAGAGGTCAGAAGTCAGAGGTCAGAAATCCCATCGACAACTTCGTCCTTGCCGCGCTTCAGAAACAGAAGCTAACGTACCAGCCCGAGGCGGATCGGTACGCCCTCGCCCGGCGGGTCGCGCTCGACGTGACCGGGCTGCCGCCGACGTGGGCGGAGGTCGAGGCGTTCGTAAAGGACACTTCTGCCGACGCCTACGAGAAGTTCGTGGACAAGCAGCTCGCCAAGCCCGCCTACGGCGAGCACTGGGCGCGGATGTGGCTCGACCTCGCCCGGTACGCCGATTCCTCCGGGTACGCCGACGACCCGGCGCGGACGATCTGGGCGTACCGCGACTACGTCATCAAGAGCTACAACGCGAACAAGCCGTTCGACCTGTTCACCATCGAGCAACTCGCAGGCGACCTGCTGCCGAACGCGACGGAGGAGCAGAAGGTCGCGACCGCGTTCCACCGCAACACGCTGACCAACAGCGAGGGCGGCACGAACGACGAGGAGTTCCGGTCCGTGGCCGTCGTGGATCGCGTGAACACGACGATGACGACATGGATGGGCACGAGCATCGCCTGCGCCCAGTGCCACACGCACAAGTACGACCCGCTTTCGCAGACCGAGTTCTTCGGCCTGTACGCCTTCCTCAACAACACCGCCGACGCCGACCGGCCGAACGAGGCCCCGGTGCTGGAACTCGGGTTGACGGAGGAGATGAAGGCGAAGCGGAAGAACCTCGACGCGATGGCCGCGGCGTTCGAGAAGACGCTGACGGCCCAGCCGAAACCGGTTCAACCGTTCGTGAAGTTGCAGGTTGACGCCGTGAAGAAGGCCCGCGCCGCGGTTCAGCCGAAGACGACCGTGCCGGTTATGGAGGAACTGACGGGCAACGCCCGCCGCGTGACGAAGCTCCAGTACCGCGGCAACTTCATGGACCTCGGCGATGTGGTGGCCGAGCACGTCCCCGCCGCCTTCCCGCAAATGCCGAAGGACGTCCCGAAGAACCGGCTGACGCTCGCGAAGTGGCTGATGCACGAGGACAACCCGCTGACCGCCCGCGTGATCGCGAACCGGTACTGGGAGCACGTCTTCGGCCTCGGCCTCGTCCGCACGAGCGAGGAGTTCGGGTCGCAGGGCGAACTGCCGTCGCACCCGGAACTGCTCGACTGGCTGGCGACGGAACTGCACCGCACGAAGTGGGACATGAAGGCGTTCGTGAAGTTGCTCGTCACGTCCGCGGCGTACCGGCAGTCGTCGAAGGTGACGCCGGCGCTGCTCGAAGCCGACCCGGACAACCGCTGGCTGTCCCGCGGCCCCCGCGTGCGGCTGACGGCCGAGATGGTCCGCGACCAGGCGCTGGCCGTGTCCGGGCTGCTCAGCCCGAAGATGTACGGCCCCTCCGTGAAGCCGCCGCAGCCGGCGTTCGGCCTGAGCGCCGCGTTCGGCCGGTCGATGGACTGGACGACGAGCGCCGGCGAGGACAAGTTCCGCCGCGGTATCTACACGGAATGGCGGCGGACGAACCCGTACCCGTCGATGAGCACGTTCGACGCCCCGAACCGCGACGTGTGCAGCGTCCGCCGCCCGCGGACGAACACGCCACTGCAAGCCCTCGTGACGCTCAACGACCCCGTCTACGTGGAAGCGGCTCAGGCACTCGCCCGCAAGATCGTGAAGGAAGGCAAGACGACCGCCGACCGCGCCGCGTTCGCGATCCGGCAGGTCGCGACCCGCCCGGCGAGCGAGAAGGAGGTCGCCCGCCTCGTGAACCTGTTCGACGACACGCGGGCGAGCTACGCGAAGGACGCGAAGAAGGCCGAGAAGATGGCGACCGACCCGATCGGCCCGCTGCCGAAGGGCGGCGACGCGGCCGACCTCGCCGCGTGGACCGTGGTGGCGAACGTGCTGCTGAACCTCGACGAGATGCTGATGAAACGGTGACCGCTTTCGGAAGCCATAACAACTACTCGTTTGAACCCCGATACAAACTCAACTTGGGCCTACGTGAGCCGCCAAGATGGGCGTTACTCACCACTGGAGAAGTCATGCGAATCGCCATTCCCTTTCTATTTTTGCTCTTTACGGGCTGCACTACAAGTAGCAGCCAACCGCCAGCAGACACCGCGAAACCGGAACCTCCAAAAAAGGCCCAGCCTCCGGCTCCCCAACCTGTACCGCCCAAACCCAAGCCCAAAATCAATGGCTCCCGCGAGAAGCCTGTCACGGTTTCGGCGAAAGACTTTCTCTTGTTTCCTGACACCCACGGCTTGGGCTACTTCCGAATTGAGAACGTTTGGATTGGCTGGTACAAGCGTTGGGAGCAGAAGCGGGATATATCTGTCGCCATATCCACGGAAGATGAACACATTGCCCAAATTCAACCTGTCGAAAGCAAAGAACGAATTCGGGTAATGGCGTTTATCCTCCCGGAAATACTTGCCAAACCATACATTGAAGAATTCCCGACGGATAGCCGTTACAATTGCAATCTCAACTTTGAATACTAGAGAGCGGTTCGCCCATCATAGCCAAAATCAGTCGAGTCGAATTTATCAATGGGCGATTAAAGGTCAGTCGCGTTCTTGAGTGAAAGCAGCCAGAGGCTTCAGACTGCGGCTTTTCTAAATGTGAGGATCTGCCTTGCACCCGAAACTCCAACTCCTCCAGCACGCGACGCGGCGGCACTTCCTGCGGTCGTCGTCGCTCGGCCTCGGCGCGCTGGCCGTGTCGTCGCTCGTCGGGGACGCCGCCCCGGAGAACCCGCTCGCCCCGAAGAAGCCGCACTTCAAGCCGACGGCCAAGCGGGTCATCTACCTGCACCTGTCCGGCGCGCCGCCGCACCTCGACCTGTTCGACTACAAGCCGGAACTCGTCAAGCGGACCGGCCAGGACTGCCCGGACGAAATCCTCAAGGGCCGCCGGTTCGCGTTCACGTCCGGCGTGCCGAAGCTCATGGGTACGCCACGGAAATTCGAGAAGCGCGGCAAGGCCGGCGTCTGGATGTCCGACGCCATCCCGAAGTTGCACGCGCACGCGGACGACATCACCGTCGTCCGGTCGATGAACACGGACCAGTTCAACCACGCCCCGGCGGAGCTGCTGCTCTACACCGGCTCGCCGCGGCAGGGGCGGCCGAGCATGGGGACGTGGGTGACCTACGGCCTCGGGTCGGAGAGCGAGAACCTGCCGGGGTTCGTCGTGCTCATCTCCAGCGGCGTGCAGCCGAGCGGCGGCCAGGGGTGCTGGGGCAGCGGCTTCCTGCCGAGCGTCTACCAGGGCGTGCAGTGCCGCAGCAAGGGCGACCCCGTGCTGTACGTGTCCGATCCGGCCGGCATGGACCGCGACCTGCGGCGGCAGAGCCTCGACGCCCTCAAGGACTTGAACGAGCTGCAAGAGAAGGAGTTCGGCCACCCGGAAACGGCGACGCGGATCGCGCAGTACGAGCTGGCGTTCCGCATGCAGATGAGCGTGCCGGAGGTGATGGACATCAACAAGGAGACGAAGGAGGTCATCGACGATTACGGCGCGACGCCGGGCGGGGCGAGCTTCGCGAACAACTGCCTGCTCGCCCGGCGGCTGGTCGAGAAGGGCGTGCGGTACGTGCAACTGTTCGACTGGGGCTGGGACTTCCACGGGACCGGACCCGGCGAGGACATCCGCGACGGGCTGACGAAGAAGTGCGCGACCATCGACAAGCCGATCGCGGCCCTGATCCGCGACCTGAAGCGGCTGGGCCTGTTCGACGACACGCTGATCGTCTGCGGCGGCGAGTTCGGCCGCACGCCGTTCCGCGAAGGCCGCACCGCCGGCGGCAAGATTCTGGGCCGCGACCACTACCCGGACTGCTACTCGTTGTTCCTGTGCGGCGGCGGCATCAAGCGGGGCCACACGCACGGCGAGACGGACGACCTCGGGTTCAACGTGGCGACGGACAAGGTTCACGTCCACGACCTGCAGGCGACGATCCTGCACTGCCTGGGGTTCGACCACACGAAGCTGACGTTCCGCTTCCAGGGCCGCGACTACCGGCTGACCGACGTTCACGGGAGCGTGGTGAAGAAGATCCTGGCGTGACCGCCATGTTGATGCGACGGGTGGTCTTTACCCGCAAGGTTTTCAGGCTGAAAGCCTGGGACATGTCAGCCCAGGGCAACGCCCTGGGTGGG
>NZ_JCABYM010000083.1:0-42405 GCF_059499385.1 Limnoglobus sp.
CTCACCCCCCTCCCTAACCCTCCCCCCCAAGGGGGGAGGGAACAAATCCATGAACCCCGCCCGACTCTTGGCCCGCCTCCCCCGCGCGGCCCTCGACGAACTGCCGGACACGCGGGTCGGTCGCCTCGGCCAGCTGGTCCGGCGGGCCGTCGAACACGACCTGCCGCTCGCCGTCGGCCAGCTTCGCGAGCGGGTAGAACATCACCACCCGGTCCGCTACCTTCCGCACCGTCCGCATCTCGTGCGTCACGATGATGCTCGTGACCGGCCGCTTCTCCCGCGTTTGCAGGATGAGTTCGTTAATCACGTCCGTCATGATCGGGTCGAGGCCGGTCGTCGGCTCGTCGTACAGCATCACGGCCGGGTCGAGGGCCAGCGCCCGCGCCAGCCCGACCCGCTTCCGCATCCCGCCGGACAGCTCGCTCGGCATCTTCGCCTCGGACGCCTCCGGCAGCCCGACCTCCTTCACCCGCTCGCGGACCCGCTTCTGGATTTCGTCCGCGGACACGCCGCCCTTCGCCTTCAGGCCGAACGCGACGTTGTCGAAGACGCTCAGGCTGTCGAACAGGGCGGCGCTCTGAAACAGGAACCCGACGCGGAGCCGCATCGCGGTCAGTTCTCGCTCGCTGAGCGACCGCAGGTTCTTCCCCTCGAACAACACCTCGCCATCGGTCGGTTGGAGCAGGCCGACGATCAGTTTGAGCGTGACCGTCTTGCCGCACCCGCTCTCGCCGATGAACGCGACCGTCTGTTGCGGGAAGATGTCCAAGCTCACGTCGCGCAGCACTTGATGCTGCCCGAACCGGACGGAGACGTGTTGCAGGCGGATGAGGGGTTCGCTCATAGCGGCTTCGCCCCGGTCGGCGGCCAGATCATGTCGTGCAGGGTGTTGGCGAACAGGCCGAAGACGAAGTCCATCGCGAGGATGGCGATGAACGAGACGACGAACGCCTGCGTCGCGGCCCGGCCGACGCCGGTGGCCCCGGCCGCCCCGTGGAACCCGCGGTGGCACGCGATCAGCGCGATCACCCCGCCGAACGCGACCGACTTCGCCAGCCCCACGAACACGTCCCACAGGCTGACGAACGCCCGCGCGTGCTCCCAGTAATGGTACGGGTCGATGCCGTAGACCCGCAAGCAGACGACCGTGCTGCCGGCGAGGCCCATCACGTCCGCGACGACCGTGAGCAGCGGGATCATGAGCACGCACGCCAGGAACCGCGGGGCCACGAGGTACCGGACGGGATCGACGCCCAAACACGCCAGCGCATCGAGCTGTTCCGTGACCCGCATCGTGCCGAGTTCCGCGGCCATGGCGCTGCCGACCCGCCCCGCGAGCATCACGGCCGTCAGCACCGGGCCGAGTTCGCGGACGACGGACATGTTGATGATGGCCCCCAGCGACGTGTCGAGGCCGACCTGATGGAGCTGGGTGTACGCCTGGACGGCCAGCACCATGCCGATGAACGTGCCGGTTACAGCGACGACGCCGATGCTGCCGACGCCGATGCTGACGCACTGGGCGAGTAGCTCGCGGGGCTTGAAGTGGCGGGTGACGAGGCCGGCGGCGGCGCGGGCGGAGAACGCCGTCCAGTCGCCGAGGGCGACGAGCGCGTCGGCGGCGGCCGCGGACACGCTGGCGGGCGTGACCGGCGGCAGAACGGCATCGTCGGCGGCCGCGGCCATGCGGACGGTCCCTGTCGGGTGCGGGCGGAATCCTTCCCATCGTATACGTCGGCCGCCCGCCGCGAGCGGCTGTCGCGGCGGTGGCGGCGGTGGCGGTCCGGTACGCGGGCGGGGCGGCACAACCGGCAGGACCGGATTCACCCGCCGAAGAACAGGAGGGCGATGTTCGCGTAGATGACGATGGCCGCCACGTCGCTGAACGTCGCAATGGCCGGGCTGGACACGAGCGCCGGGTCGCCGCCGAGGCGGTGGATGACGAGCGGGAGCATCGCCCCCAGGAGCGTGCCGCAAAGACAAACGGCCACGACCGCCGTGCCGAGTACGATCGTCAATTTCACCAGGATGTCGTCGGACGGTATCAGCGAACTCGGCGTGAGGAAGTACGTCCGGAATAGCGCTAGGAGGCCGAGGGTTCCGGCGAGGGCGAGGCCCATTAACACCTCCCGGCCGAGGACGCGACGCCACTCGTAGGGTCGGATTTGTTCGAGGGAGAGGGACCGCACGACCAGGGTGGCCGCCTGGGACCCGGCGTTCCCGCCGACCGACATCACGAGAGGCAGGCACGCGACCAGGGCGGCGAAGGCGCGAATCTTCTCTTCGTTCCAGGCCATCACGTTGATGGTGAACATCTGGATTAAGAAAACCAACGCGAGGACCTGCACCCGGCTCAGCCACACCAACCAAAATCGGGCTTCCAGGTAGTTCCCTTCGATCCGCCCGACGCCGGCCTGTCGCTGCAAGTCTTCCGTCGCCTCTTCCTGGATCACGTCGATCACGTCGTCGTGCGTGACGATGCCGAGCATCCGGCCCTCGGCGTCCGTCACCGGCATCGCGATGAAGTCGTACCGCGCGAGGATTTGGGCCGCCTTCTCCGTCGGCTCGTCGTACCGCAGCGTCACCACCTCGTCCCGCACCAGGTCGCGGATCGGCGTGTCCTTCGGCGCGAGGATGAGGTCCCGCAGCGACACGACGCCGAGCAGCTTGCGGGCGCGCTTCCGCGCGTCCGGGCGGCCGCCCGGCGGCTCGTCGAGGACGTAGATGTAGTAGATCGTCTCGCGGTCGCCCGCCTGAGTCCGGAGTTGGTCGATGGCTTGCTCGGTCGTCAGGTCCGGCCGCAGCCAGGCGTAGTCGGTCGTCATGATCGCGCCGACCGTGTCCGCGCCGAACTCCACGAGCGCCGCCACGTCCTTGCGGTCCGCCTCGTCGAGCGTGGCGAGCAGCTTCTCCCGCAGGACGGCCGGGGCGCGGCGCATCACGTCCACGCGGTCGTCGTGCGACATCTTGCCGACGAGCGCCCCGACCTGCGGCCGGTCCTGCGCGAGCATTTCCAGTTGAAGCGGGTGCGGCAGATACTCGAAGATCGCGGCCTGGTTGCGAACGTCGGCGTGGCTCAGCACGTCCCAGATTTGCTCGGGCGGGAAGCCGTCGAGGACGGCCGCCATCGTTGCCGGGTGGAGGTCTTCGCAGAACGCGCGGAGGCCGGCCGCGTCCTGCTCTTCGAGCATCAACCGGACTTCGGGGGTGAACAGCGGGTCGGCCATCGGGCGGAACCTGAGAGTGCGCGAGCGGCGTCCGGCTGTTCTACACACTCCGTGCTACTGCCGCCGCTCCCCGCGGTCGCCGCCGGGCCGCCGCTCGCGCTCGCGGTCGCCGGGCGGGCCGTCGGGCCAACCGGGGCCGCGGGGCAGTTGGAACTCGGCGGCGCGCTTCCTGGCCTGCTCGGCGACCGCCGGCTCGTTCGCCCTGTCCGCCATGGACGCCAAAACGCGGTAGACCATCGGGTTCATCGGCGGGCCGGGGTCCGCGAGTTCCACCGCCCGCCGGTAGGTCGCGTACCGCTCGTTGAGCAGGGAGGGGTTCTGCGCCCAGAACGGGGCCATCGCGGCGACAGACATCGCGTACTCGCGGGACACGTCCGGCGAGTCGGGGAACTTGAGGATCAGCCCGTCCAGCATCTCGACGGACCGGCGGACGGCCGCCTCCGCCTTCTCCGGCCGGCGGAGGAAGAAGTTGAGCTGCCCGACCTTGCGGTACGCCTTCGCCGCGTCGAGTTGCAGCTTCGGGTTCGTCGCGTTCTGCTCGGCGAACTTTTCGTAGAAGGTAAGGACGGCCTCCAACATCGCGCTCGTGTCGTTGGCCGGCTGTTGGAGATTCAGGCCGCCGGGCCGCATCCGCGGGCCTTCGTCGCCGGGCCGCGGTCGGCCGTCCCCGTCGGGCGGCTTGGTGTCGTTCCGCCGCGACCCGTCGGGCGGCTTCGGCTCGCCCTCGCGCGGCCCGCCCGGCGGGCGGTCCATTCCTCGGGGGAACTGGACCATCATCGGCCCGAACGGGTCCGGCCCGCCGCCCGCCGCCTCGAACACGGCCTCGAACGCGGCCAGCGACAGCGCGAGGTTGTCCGACAGCTTCTGGTTCGCCTCCTTCGCGTCCTTCAAGAGTTTCTGCTCGTTCGCCAGCGCGTCGCGGGTGCGGGTGTAGCTCACCCACCCGACGGCGGCGGCGAACACGAGCGCCGCCGCCGTCACCGCGGACAATGCCGCCAGGATCGGGTTCCGCTTCGCCCACAGCCACGCCCGCTGGAACACGGACGACCGCCGCGCCCGGATCGGCTCGTCGTGCAGGAACGCGTCGAGGTCGTCCTCCAGCTCCTGGGCCGTCGCGTACCGGCGGTCCGGCTCGCGGGCGATGGCCTTCAGGATGATCGTCTCCAGGTCCCGCGGCACGCCGGGGTTCAGTTGCCGCGGCGGCGGCGGGTCGTTGTCGCTGATCTTGCGGATCAGCACGGCCGGGTTCGAGTCGTCGAACGGCATCTTGCCGGTGACGAGTTCGTATAGCGTCATGCCGAGGCCGTACACGTCGGTCCTTGCGTCGGCGACGCCGCGGAGCGCCTCCGGGGCCATGTACGCGATCGTGCCGAGCAGATCGCCGGTGGCCGTCAGCGATTCGCCGTCGGTCAGCTTCGCCAGCCCGAAGTCGGCGACCCAGACCGTGCCGTGGTGGTCGAGCAGCAGGTTCCCCGGCTTCACGTCCCGGTGCAGCACGCCCTGCTCGTGGGCGTACTGGAGGGCGTTCGCGGCGGCCCGGCCGATACCCGCGATCCGCCGCCACTGGTTCGGGTTGACCAGCGCCTTGGACGCCGGCCCCACGTCGGACGTGTCGCGGGTCCGCCAGTTGGCGATCACGTCGTTCAGCCCGCAGCCGGGGATGAACTGCATGACGAAGTACGGCACGCCGTCCTCCTCGCCGACGCCGAAGACGGGGACGATGTTCGTGTGGTGCAACTTCGCTGCGACCTGGGCCTCGCGGAGGAAGCGTTCCCGGCGGACGGCATCGTTACGGCCGGGCAGCGGCAGGAGCTTCAGCGCGACGCGGCGGCCGAGCGTCTCCTGCACCGCCTCGTAGACGACGCCCATCCCGCCGCGGCCGAGTTCCCGGACGATGCGGTAGTCGCCGAGCTTCGTGGGCGCGTCCTGGGCCGGGTGGACGGTCGGCAGCGACGACGAGTGCTTGTACCGCTTGAGCATCTCCATCTGGGCGACGGCCGGGAGCAGCTCGCGGAGTTCGTCGGCGAGGGCCGGATACTTGTCGGCGTACTGCGTGATGGACGGAACTTCGCCGCGGCGGCAGCGGTCGGCGAACTCCTCGGCGACGAGATCGAGCGGGTCCCGCTCGGCGGTCGTGTGCATGGCGAATCTTTCTGGAGTGTGCCTTCAGTGTAATTCGCCCGGCCGCGGCGGGAAGCGGGCCATCGGTGATAAACGCGAAGCGGCGGGCCGCAGGCCCGCCGCTCATGGATTTTTCAGGGGAACGTCGCGAGTTTCGGTACTCCGAAACAGGTAAGGTGACTTCCAACGGCATTCATGTCTCTGGAAGTCGTGTCGGCTTCTGCATCGCCTCGAACTCTCCCCGTGTAACGGCACGGCTCCGCCCTTTTTCGATGCGCGTCTGTTGATCCTCCGCCTCGTTCGGGTCGAATCGTCGGGCCTTGTTCCGTTGTACGGTGGACAGCACGACCCAGACCAAGCCCGCGAGCAAGAGAACCGAACCTGCCGTAACCAGCCGCGACAGCGCATGGTCGCTTGGCCGTTCGTGGTAATTGACACCCCAGTACATGGCGCTGACGAGAGCCAACAGACCGACGAGAAGAGCCATTACCACGGCCATGACAGGCCACGGGGATCGTGTTTCGATTAACTTCGGAAACATGAACGCTTGGTAGTGCCCGCACATGGGGCAAGGGACCGGGTCGAAGTCGTTCGCCAAGTACTGCCCGAGTATGTCTTGAGCACCAGATTCGGCGTTGTCCTGTGCGGTCTCCGCGTACAGCCCGTATACGCTCGTGCCGGCCCCAACCCCCTCGCGCTCGAGTACGTAGACGTACTCGGTTTTGCAACTTTCGCACGGGACAAGTTTCAAGACCCGTCCCCGCACGGTTGCGGTGTAGTTCGTCCAGAAGACGACAATCGGGATCATGAGCGAACTCCCGTCCAACGGGCGTGCCTCCATGCCTCAATCGACACCCTATCATTTCTCGCGGCAACGTCGCCAGAAGCGTCCGGTTGCCCGAGAACTAGGAAGCATAGACGTAGGTTTCGTCAACACTCATCTGCCCCAGCCGGGGCCGACGGCTTCGCGTAAGGATCGGCGCACCTCCGGTGCCGCGAATGTCGAGCAAGTCTTTCGCGATCGGGTTTTGAGGGCCGATCAACTTGACATCGAACGGGTCAATGCCGAACGTCGGGTTCGCTTGAATCGTGGTAAAGACCGTCCCGTATGCTTCGGTTATCCCGCGGTCGTCCACGTCACGGGACGCGATGTAGAGATACCAATCGCCGCCGTCGGTCGATTTCGTCCAACCGCTCACGGCGACATCGAACCCGGCATTTCGCAGCGATTCCACGAGAGCCTTACCGCCGTCGATCTGCATTCCTACCAGTGTGTCTTGACCCATTGCAGCACCCCGTGGTTCGGTTCCCGGATGGCTTCGATGAGAAGGGTCGCTTCGGCGACCGTCCACCGCATGTACCGAGTTTCTTCGCTCCAGTCCTTCACGGTCAACCAGTTCGCGGCAAGTTTTGGATCCGTAGCCATCGCCGCTCTCCTGGCTTGTTCGAGGCCAGCTTGCGTAACCAGGACTTCCGGATTGTGCGTGAAGCACTTCGCGGCGAAGTTCTTGTCCGGGAAGTCGTACTGGGCCGTCAACTTCGCGATGCACGCCTTCAACGCACACTCGACCGCGTACCCGGCCAGGTAATATGCGCCGTCCGGCATCGGCGGCGTCAGCCTCAGCAGCGCGACCGCTTCAGTCAGTCGGAGGTCGGCGAGTTGCTCCAAGTCCGCCTTGTTCACTCGCCGCCCTCGTTCATGATTCTAGCTCGGTAAACGCGCCAGGGGCGAGAGCGGACGCAACAGCACTCCGCCTCGCCCCAGGGTAACGATTCCCGCATGGCAGGTCAAATCGCTCACTTCTCCGCGAACGCCCACAGGTGGTTGGCCGACCGCACGTACAGCACGTTGCCCGCGATCGCCGGGGTCGCGGCGACGCGCTCGCCGAGCTTCGGGTTCTTTGCCGCCACGTCCGGGACGGCCTCGCCGGCCTTGAAGACCGTGAACGTGCCGTCGTCGAGCGTCACCGTGTAGATGTGGCCGTTCGCCGCCACCGGGGAGGCGTAGTACCGGCCGCCGGCCGCCGCCCGCTCCTGCACGTACACCTCGTTGCCGGTCTTCGCGTCGTAGGCCGTCACCAGGCCGCCGTCCTTCACCATCACGTACTGGCCCTTGTACAGGATCGCGCTCGGCACGTAGGGCAGGCCCTTCGTCTTCCGCCACAGGACGTGCGTTTTCGTCACGTCGCCCTTGCCGCCGGCCTTCACGGCGAACGCGGCGTTCTTCGCGGTGCTCATGAACTTCAGCGTCGCGTCCCACTCCTCCTTCGTGATGAACCCGTCCTTGTCTGTGTCGTTGTTGTCGAAGAACCCGGTGAGGAACGATTGCTCCGACTCGGCCTTGCTCAGCTTGCCGTCCTTGTCCTTGTCGGCCTCCAGCAGCTTCGCGAACGTCGGCATCTGGAACTCCTTGTCCTCGGCGTCGCCCGGCGACCACCCGGCGAAGTAGATCGCGCCGTCGCCGACGACCGGGGTGGTACACGCGGCGGACGGCATCCCGGCCACGCTCCACTTCTCCTCCCCGGTCTTCAGGTCGTAGGCGATGAACCGGCCGTACCCGACGCAGAGGACCTGCTTGCCGCCGTCGGCTTCCAGAATCGTCGGCGTGCCGTAGCTGGTCGGCGACTGCCGCTTCGTCTCCCACACCCGCGACCCGGTGGCGGCGTCGATCGCCAGAATCTTCGGCTCCTTCGTCTCGTCGCGGAGCAGCACCACGAGTCCGTCGGCGAGGATGGGCGACACGCCGGTCCCGAAGTCGGCGGCGGTCACGGCCGGGGGCAGGTCGTACTTCCAGAGGAACTTGCCGTCGGTGTCGTGGGCGAACACGCCGCAGGAGCCGAAGTAGGAGACGACGACCTTGCCGTCGGTCGCGACGCTCGACGCGGCCGGGCTGCCCTCGGTCTTGTGGAAGGCTTCGAGCTTCGCGGCCGGGGACTCCTTCCGCCAGAGTTCCTTGCCGTCGGCCGTCGCGTAGGCAACCGTGTAGAGCTTGTTGTTGTCGAAGGCGGTCAGGAAGAGTTTGTCCCTCGCGACGACTGGGGACGACATGCCGGGGGCGACGGGGACTTTCCACTTCAGGTTTTTTTCGGGGCCGAACTGCACGGGCGGCTTCTCGGCGTCGGCGACGCCGGACCCGTTCGGCCCGCGGAACTGCGGCCAGTCGGCCGCGGCCACGGGCGACAGCGAGAGGACCAGCGCCAACCCGGCGCGCACGCACTTGAACATGGGGAACCTCGTTCGAGACGGTGGGCGAACACGGACACCGGCGCAGACATGACCGGAAGATTACCGCGCGGGTTCGGCGGGCCTTACAAGAATTTCTCGCGCGGCCTTATCTGCCGCGTCGAGTTCGTAAACAAAGTGCGTGCCGCGTTCCCTTCTCGGAAGCTCACCATGCGTCGAACGAAGATTGTCGCCACGCTCGGGCCGGCCACGGACGACCCGGCGGCGCTCGAGGCCGTGCTAAGGGCCGGGGTCGATGTCGCGCGGATCAACTTCTCGCACGGCGTCGCCGACGAGCACCTGGCGCGGGTGCAGCGGTTCCGCGACGCATCGCGGCGGGTCGGGAAGGTGACGGCCGTACTCGCCGACCTGCCGGGGCCGAAGCTGCGGTGCAAGATTCCGGCGGAACGTCCGCTCGCCGTCGGCGACCAGATTTCGTTCTCCCTCAACGACGCCGTCGTCGATCCGAGCGACATCGTCATCACGGAACCCGAGTGCCTCGTGGACGTGCGGCCGGGGCAGCGCGTCCTATTGGACGACGGCCGGCTGCAACTCGAAGCGGTGAAGGCCGACGGCGGGCGGCTGTTCGCGAAGGTGCTCGTCGGCGGGCCGCTGAAGCCGAACAAGGGGATCAACCTGCCGGACACGCCGCTGTCGATCTCGGCCGTCACGGACCGCGACCGGCTGGCCATCGAGGTCGCGGTGAAGGCGAACTGCGACTGGCTCGCGCTCTCGTTCGTCCGCGGGCCGGAGGCGGCGGCGGAGCTTCGCGAGGTCGCGGCGACGTTCGGCTACCGCGGCCCGGTGCTGGCGAAGATGGAACGGCCGGAGGCGGTCGAGCGGATGGTCCCGATCATCCACGCATTCGACGGCCTCATGGTCGCCCGTGGCGACCTGGGGGTCGAGATCCCGCTCGAACAGGTGCCGATGGCGCAGAAGCGGCTCATCGCCGAGGCCCGGTACGCGGGGAAGCCGGTCATCACGGCGACGGACATGCTCGACTCGATGCAGAAGAACCCGCGGCCGACGCGGGCCGAGGCGAGCGACGTGTCGAACGCCATCTTCGACGGTACGGACGCCGTCATGCTGTCCGGCGAAACGGCCGTCGGCCAGTACCCGGTCGAGGCCGTGAAGTGCATGGCCCGCATCGCGGAGGAGACGGAGCAGCACCTGCGGGCCACCCGGCAGCAGCGGCCCCCGCGGGCGTCCTTCCACCAGGTCAACGACATCGACGACCCGCTGACGCAAATGGCGTGCGACCTGGCGGAAGAGGTCGGGGCGGCCGCGATCGTGACGCCGACGATCACCGGGCGGACGGCCCGCCTCTTGGCCCGCAACCGGCCGTGGGCGGATGTCCTCGCGCTGGCCCCCGGCGATGTCGTCCCCCGTAAGTTGGCGCTCGTCTGGGGGGTGCGGCCGATGCCGCTCAGCTGGCTCGCGCCGGGCGAGGATCGGATGGAGGCCGCCGTCCGCGATGCGTTCCGGGCCGGGGCGCTGAAGGACGGCGACCGCGTGATCGTGCTGGCCGGCCACCCGATTGAAGGGGGATTGCATCATCCCACGGTGCGGGTCGTGCGGGTCGGCGAAGACGGTTCGTCTCGGAAGCCCTGACGCATCGGCCGGGTTCGATCCGTTGTCGGCATCCTGTCGGGGTTCGCGCGGCGCGGCCGGGCGAACCCCGGTTCGTTTCCTGTCCGCCGCGCGGCGCGGCATCCGATCAGAACCGGACAACAAGGCAAGGACTGCCCCAAATCCGGACGCCTGTACGGGGTGGGCTTGCGCCTGCTTCGGCTCTCGGCGGCGGAGGACGGGCGGCAGGACCGCTACGACCGACACCGAGGAGTCCGGGATGTTGATGCCGCCCAGTGGACGGTTTAGGCTCCATTGTCAGCAACTCGAATCCCGCGAAACCCCTTCCGCCCTCGTGGCCGAGTCCTTCGACACCACCCCGTTCCCGTCCGCCCCCGCCGGGTGGCAGCAGTGGGCGAGCCGCGGGAACGGACTGTATTCGATCAGCCGAAACTTCGCGACCTCCGGCCAGCAGGCCCTCGCGATCCGCGGTAGCGCCGACACGGCCTCGCGGTTCTGGGACACGGCCGTCGTCGGCGGCGACGTAACGGTGCAGGGGTACGTGCTGTCGTCCGCGCCGGCCCCGGTGCTACTCTTCGCCCGCGGCTCGAACTTGGAGTCGGCGGCCGCGTCCTACGTCGGCGTGACCACGACGGACGGCGGGGCGGTCGCGGTCGTCGAATCGGTCAACGGCGTGGAGCGGGTGGTCGCGTCCGCGACGCCGACGGCGAAGCCGGGGGAGACGTGGCTGCACGTCACGCTCTCGCTAACCGGTGAGCGGGCCGCGGTCCGCGTCCGGCGGGCCGACACGGGCGAGTTCCTCGCGGCCGACGGCCGATGGGGGGCCGAGGCGGGCGACGCGATTGCGACGACCGTGACGCTGGTTCCCGGCGCGGGGCTGGCGGGCCTCGGCCGGTCACCCGGCGGGTCCGGCCCGGCCTACGTGGACGACTTCACGGTCCTGCCGATCGCGGCCGCCCCGCCCGTCAGCTCGCCGACGGCGGGGCAGAAGTATTCGCACGTCCGGATCGCGGAACTGGCCTACGACAAGACGCCGGTGGCCGCGTTCGAGAAGAACCTCGCGGCGGAGTCGGTCGATCTCGTCATCCCGAACCCGAAGTACCTGGACACGTTCGAGGAGGCCGCGCCGGGCACCGCGAAGGTGCTCTACAGCAACGTGTCGAACCTGTACCAGGACTTGCTGCTCGACTGGTTGAACTACGCCGACGCGACGGGGGCGAGCCGTGAGGCTGCGTTCTACCACGTCGCGGAAGCGACGGCGTCCACCGGCAGCAGCGCGTCGGCACAGCCGGTGACGTGGCTGTGGAACGTGTCCCGCGGGGCGGCGGACGGGACCGGCCCGGTGACGGGGCTGACCTCGAACGCCCGCGCGGACCGTAGCGTCGGCGTGACGTTCGGCGGGGCGGGCGAGGCCGTCAGCTTCGGGTTCCCGGACCGGTTCCGCGAGTTGAACGTGACGACGGCCCGCGGCCCGCAAGCAGGATGGGCCGGGACGTGGGAGTACGCGGCGGCCGTCGATTCCGCGGGCAAGCCGACGGCGTGGAAGCCGCTCGCGCTCGTTTCCGACGGCACGAACGGGTTCGAGAGGTCCGGGCAAATCACGTTCGACCCGCCCCGCGATTGGGTGGCGAGCGCGGCCGGGGATTACCGGCTGTTCACCGTCCGCTTCCGCACCACGGCCGGCACGGCGGCGCAGGCCCCGGAGGCGAAGTCGGTCTTCGGCCGCGACTACGTCCACGCGAAGGGGACGGACGACGCCACGATCCCCGCGTTCGACCATGCGGCCGACCGCGACGGCGACGGGCACTTGAACGACACGGAATATTCCCGGCGGCAGACCGGGTTCGACGCCCGGTTCGTTCACGAGTCGCGGCTGTTTTACCCGTACTACGGCCAGATGCGGTTCGTCACGAACCCGACGGCGGCGGCCGTGAAGGACTGGGCGGCGGACTACCACGCCCGGCTGCTCGCGGCCGAGCCGCACGCGGACGGGTTCTTCCTGGACAACGCCGGCGGCCGGCTGCCGTTCGCCGGGACGCCGGTGGTCGAGGCCACGGCGAATTTCACGGCGGACTCGGCCGGGCTGATCGACGCGATGCGCCGCCGGCTGACGGGGAAGCTGGTCGTCGCGAACACGTCCGGCGGGCGGACGGAGGCGAACGGCCTGACGGCGGCGGCCGGGGCCGCGTTCGAGGAGTTCCTGCTTCGGCCGAACGAGGCGAACTGGACGCAGCTCGGCGACGTGGCGGACACGGTGAACCAGCGGCTCGCGGCCGGCGACGGCACGGCCGTGATCCTGGACAGCCACCCCGGCACGGCCGCGAACATGACGGACGCCCGCACGCAGCTCGGTGCGCTGTCGTACTACTACCTGCTCGCCGACCCGGCGCGGACGTACCTGTCGATCTGGGGCGGGTTCGCCCCGGCGGCCGCGTGGTCGAAGAAGTGGATTCCGGCGGCGGCCGTGAACGTCGGGAAGCCGGTGGGTGGGATGACGACGTTCGCGGAGGGCCGCGACCCGCAGGACGCGAAGCTGGCGTACAAGGTGTTCGGGCGGGAGTACGAGAACGCCCTGGTGCTGTTCAAGCCGCGGTCCTACGCGCTGGGGAAGGGGACCGGCACGACGGCCGACGCGACGGCGACGACGCACGACCTCAACGGCGAGTACCGCGAGCTGCGGGCCGACGGCACGCTCGGCCCGGCGGTGCGGCAGGTGACACTGCGGAACGGCGAGGGGGCGGTGTTGGTGAAGGCCGCGTGACAATTCCGACAGATAGCGGTGGGCTTGCCCACCGTGCGGCCGGAGTCTTCGACGGCCGCACCACGGAGCCTCTCACAGGGAACTATCGCGGTGGAAGGAGCGTTCCAGCGGGAGGAACGCCTTTACACCCTCCAAAACCTATCCGCGACGGGAGGAACGTCCCCGTGGGAGGAACGCCCTCGCGGGTTCTCGCGGACTCGAACCCGCACGGTGGGCAGAGCCACACCGCTATATGACGGAGACCACAACCCCGTCCGCCAGGCACTTCCCGCGGCGGGTCAACCGCACGCTTCGGCTGTCGTCGGACAGCAACCCCTCGCGAACGAACGCCGCCACCTTCTCGCCAACTAACTCATCCAACCGAAATCTCGTCTGCGCCAGAAATTCTTCGCGCGCGATCCCGTCGCCGCGGCGCAGCTGTGTCGCGATCGTCTCGACCGCCCGCTCCCGCGGCGGCAATTCTTCGCCCTGGAACGTCGGCGACTCGCCGCTCAGCACCCGCTGCACGTACAGCTTCGTGTCCCGCACGTTCAGCTCGCGGCGGCCGCCGACGTACCGGGCCGCCCCGACGCCGACGCCGTGGTACGCTTCGTTCGCCCAGTACCGCTCGTTGTGCCGACACCGCTTCCCCGGCTTCGCGAAGTTAGAGATCTCGTAGTGCTCGAACCCGGCGGCCGTCAGCCGGTCCATCGCGTGTTCGTACATCGCCAACTCGTCGTCCTCGGCCACGGTCCGCACGGCCCCGCGCTCGCGGTCCTTCCAGAGCGGCGTCCCCTTCTCGTAGGTCAGCCCGTAGGTGGAAATGTGATCCGGCTCGAACGCGAGTGCCGATTCGAGGTCGGCCTGCCACTCGGCGAGCGACTGGCCGGGGGCGGCGAAAATCAGGTCGAAGGAGAACGCCGGGACGTGCTTCCGCACGATCCCCACGGCCTTCGGAATCTGCGAGACGCCGTGCCGCCGGTCGAGGGCGGTCAGCAGGTCCGACTGGAACGACTGCACGCCGACGCTGACGCGGTTCACGCCGAACGCGGCCAGCAGCTTCACCTTTTCCTCGTCGAGGCTCTCCGGCGTCGATTCGACGGAGAACTCGTGATCGCCCGGCGACACGAGTGGGAACCATTCGCGAATCGCGGCGAGCAGCCGTTCGAGGTGCTTCGCGCTCAGGTACGTCGGCGTGCCGCCGCCGATGAAGAGCGTTTCCACCGGCCGCGGCGTGCCGAGCGATTGCAACTCCAGCGTCAGCGCGTCGAGGTAGAGTTCGATGAGGTGGTCTTGCCCGGCCGTGACCGCGAAGTCGCAGTACCCGCAGTGGTGGCCGCAGAACGGGACGTGCAGGTACGCGGTGCGGGGTTCCAGCCACGCGGGAGCCGTAAACATGGTGTCATAGTAGTAGGCACACTCCGTGTGCCGTCTGCTGAACGCCGCGGAGACCTGCACGAGGTCCCTGCAGCCATAAGGAGACGGCACACGGAGTGTGCCTACTACTTTGGCCGCGCCGGGGCCAACCGCACCGGCGACGCCCGCGACTCGCGCGGCGGCGGAAGTTCCTCGATACGCGGCGGGTTCGTCGGGACCGTGTCCGGCGGTAGGCTCGGCGGCGGCACGTTCGGGATCAGCGCCGGCGGAATCAGCGGCGCACCCTCGCCAAGAAGGGGCTGCACGTCCCGCGCGCCGGGGACGGTGCCGGGCAGCACGCGGACGGTCACGTCCTTGTCCGCCTCGAACACGCGGCCGTCGAGCGTCTGCACCCGCACCGCGATCCGCACCTTCTCGTAGGCCGGGACCTGGTCCCACTGCAAGAGCAGGTAGTAGCCGGTCGCGAACAGGCCGCCCCGCCACGTCTTGCGGAGCTGGTCGGCGCACACGTCCCACCGGCCGATCGGCGTCTTCGTGCCGTTGCGGGCGACCTCGTAGGCCAGCACCACGACGTTCGCCGGAACCTTCACCGCCGAGTTGTCCTCGTCCCGCGGGACGAGCACCACTTGCAGCGACTCGTCGCCGGGCTGGCTGTCGTTGTCCGCCCCGCCGGTCCCGCTGCCGAGGATGACCTCCTTCAGCGGTTGGAACGGCATCCCGGTTTCGCCGTTCACAATCCCCCGCGGCGTCTGCTGGTAGGCGCGGTTCAAGTCCCGGCTACTCCGCAGGTCGGATCGCGCCTCGGCCAGTTCCCGCTCGCGGGTCCGCAGCTCCGCCTCGAGCAGGTCGTACCGCGGGTTCGTCCGGCAGCCGCCGAGCAAGACCACGCCGCCTAACAAAACGAGCCGACGCCACCGCGACTTTTCGCGGTAGCGTCGGCTCAAGTTCGGGTCCGTGGTGTGCATCCTGCGGTCACGGCTGTCGCCGTCAGTCCGTTTTGGGTCGGGCCAAGCCCTCGGGCATCCGCTCCAGCACGCCGTCGATGAGGCCGTAGGACTTCGCCTCTTCGGACGCCATGAAGTTGTCGCGGTCGGTGTCCTTCTCGAGCTGCTCGAGCGACTTCCCGGTGTGCTTCTTGAGAATCTCGTTCAGCCGCTTCTTGGTCTTCAGGAACTCCTTCACGTGGATCTGAATCTCGGTCGAAGTCCCTTCCATCCCGGCCAGCGGCTGGTGGATCATGATCCGGGCGTTCGGCAGGGCGAACCGCTTGCCGGCGGCCCCGGCCGTCAGCAGCACGGCCCCCATGCTCGCCGCCATGCCGATGCAGTACGTCGCGACCGGGCAGGTCAGGAACTGCATCGTGTCGTAGATCGCCATCCCCGCGGACACGCTCCCGCCGGGGCTGTTGATGTACAGGTGGATATCGGCCTTCGGGTCCTCGAACTGCAGGTACAAAAGCTGGGCGACGATCAGGTTCGCCATGTCGTCCTGGACCACGCCCTGCAGGAAGACGATCCGGTCCTTCAGCAGGCGGCTGTAGATGTCGTAGGCCCGTTCCTCGCGGCCCTTGCTGTCGATCACCATCGGAACTAGCGGCATCGTCGGACCTCCTCGCGGACGGCCCCGCCGTCGTTATCGGCGGGCGGTCCGCTGGATTGTGAATGGGGTTCGGTGGCAGTGCCACGCGGCCTAAATGTCTGTCGTTACAACCGATGTTCGCCGCAAAGCCCGGCGAACGGCACGGCGTCAGCGTGCCGGTGTTCCAGCCGGCGCTCCCCACCGGCACGCTGACGCCGTGCCGTTCGCCGAAGACTCACTTCTTCGCGTCCACGGGCTTGCTCAGCACGTCGTCCACCAGGCCGAACTCCTTCGCCTCGTGGGCGGAGAAGTACCGGTCCCGGTCGCTCTCCCTCGCGATGATTTCGAGCGGCTGGCCGGTGTGCTGGGCCATGATCTGGTTCAACCGGTCGTGCGTCTTGATGAGTTCGCCGGCCTGAATCTCGATGTCCGACACCTGCCCGCCGACCTGGCCGTAGGGCTGGTGGATCATCACCTTGCTGTTCGGCAGGGCGTACCGCTTCCCCTTCGTCCCGGCGCAGAGCAGCACGGCCGCCATGCTCGCGGCGAGGCCCATGCAGTACGTGTGGATCGGGCACTCGACGAACTGCATCGCGTCGTAGATCGCCAGCCCCGCGGACACGCTCCCGCCGGGGCTGTTGATGTACATGTGGATGTCGGCCGTCTTGTTCTCGGTGACGAGGAACAGCAGCTTCTGGATGGTGATGTTCGCGAGGTAGTCGCTGACGACCGGGCTACCGCCGGTCTCGGGCGAGCTGCCGATGAAGATGATGCGGTTCTCCAGCAGCAGGTCGCCGAGCGTCATCGTCCGCTGCCGCTGGTACGCGCCCCGCTGGGCGACGGGGTCCAGGAGCGACGGCCGGATCGCGGCGAGCGGGTCAAAGGGTGGGAGCATCGCTGTCGCCTTTCGTGGGCGGAAAAAAAGCGGGGGGCTGACGCCCCCCATTCCGATCTAGAACGTCTTTACTACTGTACGCGCGCCGTCAACTCTTGGCTTCGCCCTCGGCGGCCGGGGCCGCGGCTTGCTCCTCCGGCACGACTTCGCTGGAAATCGTGGCGACCTCGTCCGTGTCGTCCGCGGCCGGGTTGTACTCGTACTCCTCGTAGGTCGCGTCCTTCAGCACGAGGTCGAGCGCCTTCCGTTCCAGCAGTTCCGTCGCGAGCGCCTCGATCAGGTCTTCCTTCTCCATGCGGGCACGCACCTTCCGGTACGTCTCGCCGCTGCGCTCGGCGATCTCCGCGATTTCGTTCTCGATGTCCGCGTCCTCAATCTCCAGCTTCTCGACTTCCGCGATCTTCTGGAGGACGAAGTGCTCCTTGAGGGCCTCCGCGGTGCTGCGGATGGCGTCGATCTCGAGCATCCGCTGGCGGCCGGCGATCTGCTCGTCGGTCATGCCGCTGGACCGCATCTCCATCACACGGCGGGCGAGCGTCTTACGGGCCTGCCGCTTGAGCAGGTCTTCCGGCAGGTTCCACTTCTGCTCGCCGGCCAACTGCTTGAACACCTCCGTCCGGGCGACCTGCCGCTGGACGTACTCCATCTGCCGTTCGAGCCGGACGCGGATGAGTTCGTTGAACTGCTCGACGCCCTTCACGCCGAACTCGGACACCGTCTCGGCGTTCAGCTCCGGCAGCTTGATCGTCTTCACGTCGTTGATCTTGAACGTCGCCTGCACCGTCGCCCCGGCGAGGGCCGGGTTCGCGATCTCCTTCGACAGCACGATGTCCACCGTCCGCGTGTCGCCGACCTTCGCACCGGCCAGCTTCTTGCCGAAGTCCTCGGCGACGCCGTCGGCGAGGGCGAGCCGCTTCTCGACCTTCATGCGGGTTTCTTTGATCGTGTTCAGGTCCTTGCCGTTGTGCTGGATCGTCAGGTCCACGGTGACGATGTCGTTGAGCGCGACCGGCCCGTCCTTCGGCACGAGTTGGCCGTAAGGCTCCAGGATGCGGTTCGTCTCCCGCGTCACGTCGGCGTCGTTGACCGCGTGGACCGGCTTCTTGAGCTTCAGCCCCTTGTAGCTCGGCAGGTCGAACTCCGGGCGGACCTCGATGTCGAACTCGTACACGAACGGCCCGGCGTCCGGGATGACGATCGTGTGCGGGTCGAGTTCCGGCGGCGCGAGCGGCGAGATTTGCTGCTCGTCGGCGAGTTGCTCGAGGCTGGCCATCAGCACTTCCGTCTTGATCTCGGCGGCGACGGCCTTCTTGTACTGCTTCTCGATGATCTTCCGCGGGGCCTTCTTCGGCCGGAAGCCGGGGACTTGCACGTCCGCGCTGCGGACGATGTCCGTGTACTTCTCGTCGAACCGGGTGTCGATGACGGTCCGCTCGACGGTCACCTTGACGTGCTTCTTGCACGGCCCGGCGTCCTTGATCTCGACCGTCTGCGGCAGCTTTTGGGCGACGGCGTCCGGCGCGGTGATCGAGTCGGACTTCGTCATGGTCTCTGGTTCGCTCATCGGCACACCCTGTCTCGTCGCGTTTTCGGGAATTGAAGAACGTATGGAATTCGGCTGTTGCGGGAAGCCCTTACGTGAAGAAAGCCCAGCGATGACCATCGCTGGGCTTTCAAGAGCGGGTGATGGGACTTGAACCCACGACAACCTCGTTGGCAACGAGGTACTCTACCACTGAGTTACACCCGCGGTTCGTGTGTGGAGCATAGTAAGCTCGGGCCGCCGATTTTCAAGGGCAACCGGCACCGGATTTTTCCCGCTGCGTCTTCTCCCTGGGACCGCGGGCGTCCCGGATGCTGGACACGGTCTGCGGGTACTTGGACGGTCTTCTCCCTGGGACCGCGGGCGTCCCGCCCGCCACGGCCCCAGCCGCTTAAGATTGGTCCCAGAGACATCGAAGGTGGGCGGGCGGGACGCCCGCGGTCCCAGGGTCGGTCACTTCCCCACCGCCTCCGTGTACTCGCTGGCGAACACGAACTTCGTCCCCTCGCCGGCGTGGTTCGGGATCGTCTTCGCCGCCTTCAGCTTCGCCCCCGCGTACTTTCCGGTCTGGGCGTGGACGAACACGTCCCCCTCCCACAGCCACGGCACGAGCGGCTGGAGGTCCGCGGCGGCCGTCGGCGGGTTCTTGAACGCCGTGGCGACCGCGATCACCGCGTACCCGTTGTTGACGCCGCGGAGGGTGTGCGTCTGCGTCGCGTCGTGGGATTCACCCGTCCCCAGCGGCGGGTCGAGCTTCACAGAAAACGCGCGGTCCCACGTCCCCTTCTCGGCGACGGCCGCTTCCGGCAGCAACACGCGGAACGGCAGCTCGGCCTGCAACCGGTGCTTGGCCGTGTCTCCGCCGGTGGACGCGACCTCGCTCACCCCGCCGCGGGCGTCGATCTTCGCCGTCAGGATCGGCTTGTTCAGGTACTCGGCCATCTCCTTCGCCCCCTCCGGCGTGGCCGAGTCCATGACGATCAGGTCCGTCAGCACCTTCCCGTCCTTGCCGACGACCGGCTTCGCGATCTCCTGCTTCATGGCGGTGATGGTCAGCGTCATCGTGGCCGTCCCCGCGGCATCGACGGCCTTGACGTCCCACCGCTTGCCGATGGTCAGCTTCGTCGTGGTAGTCGTGGTTTCCGGCTTGCCGTCCTTCTGGAGCGGGGCCGTCTCGGTGATGGTCGTCTCGTGCGAGACGTTGAACGCGAGACGGTCGCCGGCCGTCCACTTGAACCGCAGCGGCGTCTGGGCGAAGGCGGGCGTGGGGAGAAGGACGACCGCGAGGACCAGGAATCGAACCACGACAACCCCTCCCGTGAAGGCCGGGAGGATAGCGTTCGGCGGGGATTGGAGGAAGGTCAGGTCCGAAACAGCCGCGTGATCGGCTCCCCGGCCGCGAGGCGATGCGGGCGGTTCGTCGGGTCGCGGATTTCGGCCGTGTGGTCGATGCCGAACCGCCAGAAGATCGTCGCCGCCAGGTCGCCGGGAATCACCGGGTCGGTCGCCGGGTACGCGCCAATCTTGTCGCTCGCCCCGTACACCGCCCCGCCGGTCACGCCGCCGCCGGCGATGACGACGGAGTAGCAGTCCGGCCAGTGGTCGCGGCCGGCCGTGCCGTTGACCTTCGGTGTCCGGCCGAACTCGCCCATCGCGACGACGAGCGTGGAATCCAGCAGCCCGCGGGCGTCCAGGTCTTCGATTAGTGCCGCCAGTGACCGGTCGGCGGGCGGCAGCAGGTGCTCGCGGAGTTGCTTGAAGTTGTCCGCGTGCGAGTCCCAGTTCTGGCCCTGTTGTTGGAAGTCGTACACGTTCACGAACGGCACGCCCGCCTCGACCAGCCGCCGGGCGACGAGGAGGTTCTGGCCTCGCATCGCGCTCGCGTGGGCGGTCTCGGGCGCGATGCCGTACTTCTCGCGGACCTTCGCCGGCTCGCGGGAGATGTCGGCCGCGGTGCGGATCGTTTCCGATTCGAGCAGCCGGTACGCCTTCGCGTACAGGTCGCGGAACTCCGGCGTCGTCCCCGGCCGTTCGAGCGAATCCAACAGCAACCGCCGACTCCGCTCGCGGGCCGTATCCACTTCCTTGTTCGCCCGCAGGTTCTCCGGGTGGTACGTCCGGGTGGCCGCATCGACGACGACGTGCAGCGGGTCGAACGCGCTGCCGAGGATGCCCGCCCCCTGGCACGGGACCGGGTGGACGTTGCGGAACGTGAACGGCAGCGACGCGAACGGGACCTCGGCCGGCCGGCCGCGGCGGGCGTGCGAGACGGCGCTGCCGTAGCTCGGGTAGAACTGCGGCTGCGGGGCGAACAGCTCGCGGTCCGGCCCGTCGAGCGGCCGCCCGGTGAGGGCGTGGATCGACGCCGAGTCGTGCAGCCGCCCGCCGTGCGTCACGCTGCGGATCACCGCGAGTTTGTGCGCGACCTTCGCCAGGTGCGGCAGGTGTTCGGAGAACAGCACGCCGGGGGCGGTCGTGCGGATCGGCTTGAACTCGCCGCGGACCTCGGCCGGGGCGTCCGGTTTCAGGTCGAAGGTGTCGAGGTGGCTGGGGCCGCCATAATAGAAGATCAGGATGCACGCGCGGATCGACTTCCTCGCCGCGGGCGCGGCCGCGGCTTGTGCCCGCCAAAGGCCGCCGAGCGAGAGGCCGGCCGCGGAGAGGAAGTGACGCCGGGTCTGTTTGTGGGGATCAGTCACGGGGTCGTCTCGCGACGGGCGTTGAGGTAGGAACTCTAGATTCGCACACCCTGCCGCGAAAAGCGAGTGGGGAAGCGGAAATAGTAGTAGGCACACTCCGTGTGCCGTCTCCTTCCCGTCGCGGAGACCTGCCGGAACACACCGCGGCATTCAGCAGACGGCACACGGAGTGTGCCTACTACTATGACCGCCGCGGGGCGTTCGTCCGGGTCGCTGCGTCCGACAGGAGACGGCACACGGAGTGTGCCTACTACTATTTTCCGAGCAACACATGCCGAACGTCCTGGACCGGATCGTCGAAACGAAGTGGCGGGAAATCGCGGCCGCGAAGGCCGTGCTGCCGGAGGCGGACCTGGAATCGCGGGTCCGCGGCCTGCCGCCGGTGCGGGACTTCGTCGCCGCGCTGAACCGACCCGGCGAGGTGCGGGTCATCGCCGAGGTGAAGAAGGCGTCGCCGTCCGCGGGCGTCATCCGCGCGGACTTCGACCCGGTGCGGATCGCGACGACGTATGCGAACCACGGGGCCGCGTGCATCAGCGTGCTAACGGACGAGCAATACTTCCAGGGCCATCTCGACTACCTCGTGGCGATTCGGAAGGCGGTAGACGTGCCGTTGTTGCGAAAGGAGTTTATCCTCGACCGCTACCAGTTGCTCGAAGCCCGGCTCGCCGGGGCGGACGCGGTGCTGCTCATCGCGGAGATTCTGCCCGGCACGCGGCTCGGCGAACTGCACCTGGAGGCCTACCGCTTGGGGCTGCACGTCCTGGTCGAACTGCACGACGCCCACGAGCTGCCTCGGGTGCTGGACGCCGGGGCGGTGCTCGTCGGCGTCAACAACCGCGACCTGCGGACGTTCGCGACGCGGCTGGAACACACGTTGGACCTGATGCCAAAGATTCCGCCGACGGCGACGGTCGTGAGCGAGAGCGGGATCAAGTCGAAGGCCGACCTCGACCGCCTCGCGGCCGCCGGCGTGCGGGCGGTACTTGTCGGCGAGTCGCTGATGCGGTCGCCGGACATCGGCGGCGCGCTGGACGAGTTGCGGGGGGTGTAACTCGCGCCCCGAACGTCTCGTTCGCAGCGTCGCGGGGACGGACGGCCGATTGCGGTGGAACGGACGGCTTGGCGAACGGCACGGCGTGAGCGTGCCGGTGTGGGCCGCCGGGGGCGACACCGGCACGCTCACGCCGTGCCGTTCGCCGTCGGTTCGTCCCCCACACGGCCCTCATTTCCAATCCGTTCAAGCCGTCATTTTTCCCGGATTTTTCAGCCATTTTCGCGTCATTTCTGATGGTTGAACGGGGTCGAAATCCGTAGAAATACCAGACGCTAATCCCCACCCCGGAGGCACGCCGTTGGCCAAGGACAAGCAGCCCCCCGCACCCCCGGCTGGCGACCCGCCCGCGGCCCTCGTTCCCGACGCCCCGATCAACCCCATCGACATCGCCGACGAGCTGCAGTCCAGCTACCTCGCCTACGCCCAGTCGGTCATGGTTAGCCGGGCGCTGCCGGACGTTCGCGACGGCCTCAAGCCGTCCCAGCGGCGGATTCTCGTCGCGATGCTCGACCTCGGGCTGAACCCGAACTCGTCCACGAGCAAGTGCGCCGGCATCATCGGCGAGACGATGAAGAGGTACCACCCGCACGGCGACCTGTCGATCTACGCCACTCTCGTCCGCATGGCCCAGGACTGGGTCATGCGGGCCAAGCTCATCCACGGGCAGGGGAACTTCGGGTCGATCGCCGGGCTGCCGCCCGCCGCCCACCGGTACACCGAGGCCCGGCTGTCGAACGTCGCCGGCGAACTACTCGCGGACCTCGAATACGACACCGTTGACTTCATCGACAACTACGACGGCAAGTACCGCGAGCCGCTCGTGCTGCCGAGCAAGTTCCCGAACCTCCTCGTCAACGGGTCCGACGGCATCGCCGTCGGCATGGCGACCGACATCCCGCCGCACAACCTGCGGGAGGTCTGCGACGGTCTTATTCGGATGATCGACCAGCCGGACGTGTCGATGCAGGAACTATTGGAGATCATCCCCGGCCCGGACTTCCCGACCGGCGGCACGATCATGGGCCGGCAGGGGATCATCGACGGCTACCTCGGCCGGCGGTCGCGGATTCAACTCCGGGCGCGGGCGGAAGTCACCGAGGAAGGCAAGGGGAAGACGCCGGGCATCCTGATCCGCGAAGTCCCTTACGCCGTCAGCCGGAACAAACTGATGGCCGACATCGGCGAGTTGGTCAAGAACGACCGCATCGCCGGCATCACCGGGGCCCGCGATGAGTCGAGCGCCCGCACCGGGGAGCCGGTCCGCATCGTCGTCGAGCTGAAGCGGGGGACCGACCCGCACCTCGTCCTGTCGCAGTTGTACCAGTTCTCGCCGCTGCAATCGACCGTCAGCATCGGCCTGCTCGCGCTCGTGGACGGCCGGGCCGAGATGCTGTCGCTCAAGGAGGTGATGCAGAAGTTCCTGGACCACCGGGTCGTCGTGATCCGGCGGCGGACGACCCACCTGCTCCGCGAGGCGAAGCGGCGGAGCCACGTCCTCGAAGGGCAGCTCATCGCGCTGTCGTCGCTGGACGAGGTCATCCGCATCATCCGGGCCGCCCCGAGCCGGGCCGACGCAAAGGTGCAACTTCAAGAGATGGTCGTGGCGGCGAGCGTCCTCGAACGCGCGCTCGGGGCCGAGGGGTTCGCCACACTGCAACAGGAACTCGGCCTGACCGACACCTACCGGATGACCGAGCAGCAGGCGGAGGCCGTCGTCCGGCTGCAACTCGGCCAGCTCGCCAACCTCGAACGCGACGAAATCCTCAAGGAGTTCAAGACCCTCCGCGAGCAGATCCGCGGGTACGAGGAACTGCTCGCCGACGAGGCGAAGGTTTTCGCGATCATCCGCAAAGACTTGGGGGACATGCGGGACAAGTACGGCACGCCGCGGCTGACGGAGATTTCCAGCGAGGGCGGCGACATCGACCTCGAAGATTTGATCGTGGATGAACCCAACGTCGTGACGATGACGCACGAGGGCTTTCTGAAGCGGATGCCGCTGGACACGTACCGGGTACAGGGCCGCGGCGGGAAGGGCGTGCAGGGCGGGACGCGGGAGAACGACTTCGTCGAGCACTTCTTCGTCGCGTCCACGAAGGCGTACCTGCTCTGCTTCACCGACAAGGGGCAGTGCTACTGGCTGCGGGTGTTCAACGTCCCGGCCGCGACCCGCACGTCCGCCGGCCGGTCGATCGCGAACGTGCTGCAACTGAAGCCGGACGAGAAGATCACGAGCATCATCCCCGTCCGCAACTTCGAGGGGGAGTTCTCGCTGCTCATGGCGACGAAGCGCGGCCTGGTGAAGAAGACGCCGCTGACCGATTACAGCCGCCCGCGGGCCGGCGGGATCATCGGCATCAACCTCGAAGACGGCGACACGCTCATCGACGTGGCCCTCACCCGCACGGGCGACGAGATCGTGCTGAGCACCCGCAACGGCATGGCCCTGCGGTTCGGCGAGGCGGACGCCCGCGACATGGGCCGGAACACGAAGGGCGTGAAGGGCATCAACCTCGGCAAGGACGACGAGATGATCGGCATGGTCGTCGCCGACCCGGACGGGTATCTCTTGACCGTCTGCGAGAACGGGTACGGCAAGCGGACGCCGTTCGGCCCGAACACCGTCGGCGACGCGGCCGAGGAGGCGGAAGAGGCCCCGGCGGCGGAGGAGTCGGAGGACTCGCCGTCGTCCCGCCGGTATCGGAAGCAGCGGCGGGGCGGCAAGGGCGTTCGCGACATCAAGACGACCGACCGCAACGGCAAGGTGGTAGCCGTCGCCGCCGTCCGCGACGGCGACGAGGTCATGCTGATCTCGAAGGACGGGATGGTGACGCGGTCGAAGGTCGAGGACATCAGCATCGTCGGCCGCAACACGCAGGGCGTCCGCGTGATGAAGGCGAGCGAGAACGACAAGCTCGTGACGCTCGCGAAGGTCGCGCAGGAGAACGTCGGCGAGACGACGGCCGTGACGACGGCGGAACCCGCGTAGCCGCGACCGGTTTTCATATAGCCGCCGGCTTGCCGGCGGGGTTTTGCGACCCCCGAAACCCCGCCGGCAAGCCGGCGGCTATATAAACACTCCTTCCTCCCTCCCACTTCGGACTTCCCCATGCGTGTGCTCATCACCGGCGGGTACGGCTTCATCGGCGCGTGGATCGCCCGCAACCTGCTCAACAAGGGCGCGGACGTTCTCGTCTACGACCTCAAGGAAGACCCCCGCCGTCTTCGGCTCATCCTGCCGGAAGCCGAAGTTCAAAAGGTGCAGTTCGTCCCCGGCGACGTGACCGACCTGCCCGCGTTCACGACGGTGCTCAAGGATGAGCAAATTTCGCACGTCATCCACTTGGCGGGCTTGCAGGTTCCGACGTGCCGGGCCGACCCGATGCTCGGCGCGAAGGTCAATGTCCTCGGCACGCTCGCCATCTTCGAGGCGATCCGCGCCACCGGCGACCGGGTGAAGCGGCTGGTGTACGCCAGCTCCGCGGCCGTGTTCGGCGGGCCGGACAAGTACCCGGCCAACGGCGCGCTGTCAGACGACGTGACGCTCGTGCCGAGCACGCACTACGGCGTGTTCAAGTGCTGCAACGAGGGGAACGCCCGCATCTACTTCCAGGACAACGGCCTGTCCAGCGTCGGGCTGCGGCCGTGGACGGTGTACGGCGTCGGCCGCGACCTCGGCATGACCAGCGAGCCGACGAAGGCGATCAAGGCCGTCGTCCTCGGCCGGCCGTACCAGATCAGCTTCGGCGGGTGGACTGACTTCCAGTACGTGGACGACGTGGCGAAGACGTTCGTGAACTGTCTGGAGCGGCCGTACCAGGGGGCGAAGAGCTACAACCTCCGCGGCCAGGTCGTGCCGATGAGCGAGTTCTACGCGGCGCTCGTCCGCGTGCTACCGGAGGCGGCGAAGCTGGTGACGTATGGCACGACGCAGATCGCGATCGCGTATGACCTGTCGGACGACGGGTTGCAGAAGGACCTGGGGCCGATGCCGAAGACGAAGCTCGACGACGGCATCCGCGAGACGGTGACGATCTTCCGGCAACTGCTCGCCGAGGGGAGACTGGATGCGTCGGACTTGGACGCACCGAAAGCGCCGCCAGTCACGGTGGAGCCATAGTAGTAGGCACACTCCGTGTGCCGTCTGCTGTCTGTCGCAGCGACCCGGGCGAACTCGCTGGGCGCATGAACGAGACGGCACACGGAGTGTGCCTACTACTATAGGTCCCACACCTCCGGCCCCTTCTTCTTCCGCCGCGGCTTCGCCTCCGGTTCGGGTTCCGGCTCCGCCGCGATCGCGTCTTCCTCAACCGGTACTTCGTCCTCGAACTTCGCGTCGCCGACCGTCTCGCCCTTCGCCCGGACGATGAGCTTGATCGACACCTCGCCGAACGGCCCCTGGTCCCGCAGCACCTTCGTCAGGTAGCGCAAGTACGTCGCGTCGAACGTGTCCGGGCCGTTCGTCACCAGCGCCACCGTCGGCGGGTGCGATCCCACCTGCGCGGCGTAAAAGATTTTGCCCTGCTTGTTGTTCCGCACCGGCGGGCCGTTCGCGTCCGTGGCGGCGCGGATGATCCGGTTCAGCTCCCCCGTCGGGATGCGCTCGCCGGCCTGCTTGTGGAGCTGCTGTGCGAGGTTGAACACCCGGAACGTGTTCTTCCCCGTCTTCGCCGTCACGAACGCGATGGGGACGTGGTCGAGCATCGGGAACACCTTGCGGACGTAGTCCGCCATCCGCTCCGTCTCCATCGCGTGCCGGACGAGGTCCCACTTGTTCACCACGAAGATGCACGGCTTGTGGTTCTCCAGCACGTACTCCGCGAGCTGCTTGTCCACCCGGCCGATCTTCGTCCGCGCGTCGAAGAAGTGCAGCACCACGTCCGCCCGGCGGATCGACCGCTCCGCCCGGTGCAGGCTGTAGAACTCGATGTCGCTCGCCAGCTTCCCCTTCTTCCGCACGCCGGCCGTGTCGATCGCCAGGAACGTCTTGCCGTCGCGCTCGAACCGCACGTCGATGCTGTCCCGCGTCGTCCCGGCCACCTCCGAGACGATGACCCGCTCCTCCTTCGCGATGCTGTTGATGAACGTACTCTTGCCGACGTTCCGCCGGCCGACGATGGCCAGCTTCAGCGACACGTCCGCCGGCGCTTCCGTCGTCACGTCCGGCAGTTTGTCGAGAATCTTCGAGACGAGCACGTCCTTGCCGCGCTTGCTGTTCGCGCTGACGAGGACCGGCTCGCCGTACCCGAGGCGGAACAGCTCGCTCAGCCCGGAGTCGTGGTGCTCCTCGTCGGCCTTGTTCGCCACGAAGATCGTCGGCTTGCCGACGGCGCGCAGCCGCTCCGCGACGACCTGGTCGAGCGGCACGACGCCCTCGCGGATGTCCACGACGAACAGCACGACGGCGGCCATGTCGATGGCGACGCGGATTTGATGCTCCACGTCGTCGGTCAGGTCGTCGTGATCGACGATGCCCATGCCGCCGGTGTCCACCAGCTCGAAGTGGCGGCCGTCGGCCTCCAGGATGGTCGAGATTCGGTCGCGGGTCACGCCGGCGGTCGGATCGACGATGCTGATCCGCCGGCCGGCGAGCATGTTGAACAGCGACGACTTGCCGACGTTCGGCCGGCCGACGATCGCGACGATGGGGAAGGCCACAAGAGCACCCGCGGGAAAATCGTGTCTCGGAAACCGGCGGGCTTCGTTTAGGAAGTCGCCGTCCCAACAGATAACATACGGGCATGGCCCGGTGCGACGAAGGCTATCGGTGCGAAGTGTGCGGCCGCGACGTGGAGGTCGTCACGGAATCGGACCTGTACCTGCGGTACGTCCTCGGCGAGGTGCCGATGGAAGTGCTGCACCTTCAACCCGAACGCCACGTCACCTGTAACCCGGCGCTCGCCCAGTACGTCGTCGATGATTCATTCGCGCCGGTCGCGTGCGACGGGCCGTTCGACAAGCGGCAGTTCGACGCCGAGTACCGCGAGGCGGAAGAGGCCCGCGTGACCCGCGGCTGGCGAAGACTCCAGGCGATACCCACGCTCGGCCTGTCGATTGCCGAGTACCCGCTATCCATCACCCCGGAGGTTTGACGATGAAGGCGTTATCCGCGGCGTTCATTCTCTGTCTCGCGTCGGCGGTCTGCTTGGCCGACGTGGAGTCCGGCCCGAAGGCGGGCGAGAAGGTGGCCGAGCTGAAGGTGTCGGTCGTGGTCGGCGAGAAGGAGGGGAAGGACCTCGACTACGCGGCCGAGCGGAAGGACGAGCCGACGATCTACCTGTTCGTGAACGCGGAGAAGTTCAGCCGGCCGATGGCCCGGTTTATGAAGAAGGTGGACGAAAAGATCGGCGACGCGAGCGACAAGGCCGAGGCCGTGGCCGTCATCGTCGGCGGCGACGTGGCGATGTGGAAGGAGCGGCTGCCGAAGATTCAGATGTCGATCAAGTTCGCCAAGACGGCGATGGCCGTCCACGACGGCGCGACGCCGAACGGCTGGGGGATCAACAGCGACGCGCACCTGACGGCCGTGCTGGTGAACAAGGGGAAGGTCGTGAAGTCTTTCGCGTTCGTCTCCGTGAACGAGAAGGACGAGGAGGCGGTCATGGAGGCGTTCGCGAAGGCGGTGAAGAAGTAGCCTCATCTATTCGTTGCGACAGCGGGCCGCGCGGCGCGCGGCCCGTTCTACCACGTCACGTCGTCGAACCACGTCGGCCGGTTGGCCGTTTCCCGACCCGGTTGTAAACTGCCGTCACGTTTCTCCCTCCTTTCCCTTTGAGGCAGTCCCCATGGGCTTCCACCAGACCCCCACGCACAAGAACGGCAAGGGCAGCTTCCACCAGATCGGCCTCGTCCGCGGGCAGTTCGGCAACGTGCCGGAGGCCCAGTGGCTGAAGTTCATCCAGGACGCCGGGTTCGACGGGTGGGAGGAGGCGTCGTGGGAGCTCGACCTGCGGCGGTGCGACACCGACGCCGGGGCCGCCGCCTACGCGAAGGAGCGGGTCGATCTCGCGAAGAAGCACGGCCTCGAAATCTTCACCGTCGCGACGCACCTGCAGGGGCAGGTCCTCGGGGACGAGCCGAGCGCGAAGACGCTGAACTTCTGCAGCGGCAAGGGGGAGGCGAAGGCGGCGTACAAGGCGTGGCGGGCGGGCGGCAAGAACCCGCCGCGGACCGACCCGTACTTCGTGCCGGAGGAGGTCGGCAAGCTCGTCCACGCGGAGGCGAAGAAGGACTTGGAGGCGTGCGTGCGGTACGCCGGGCACTTGAGCAAGCTGCAGGGGCGGAAGGTCGCGCTGCCGGGTTTCGTCGGCAGCCCGGCGAACTGCTGGAGCCACTGGTTCCTGTTTCCGCCGCTTCCGGGCGAGATCGAGGGCTACAAGCTGCCGGACGTGCGCGAACTCTCACTCGAACTGTTAGTGGAACGCTTCGGGCCGGTGTGGAAGCTTTGCAAGGAGTACGGCGTCACGTTCGACCTGGAGTGCCACCCGTCGGAACGTGCGATGGGCGACATCGAGAGCGCCGGCGACTACATCCGGCACATGAACAAGGCGGGCTTTGAAGGCACGGTCGGGTTCAACCTCGACGGGTCGCACATGGAGTGGCAGAACGTGAGCGTGATCGACTTCATCCGCGAGTACCCGGAGTACATCCACTGCGCCCACGTCAAGGGCGTGTGGGTGGCCCGCGAGCACTGCCGGGCCGGGCGGCTGGGCGGTCACCGGAACATGGGCCACTGGGCGAACGGGTGGAACTTCGTGACGGCCGGGACGAGCCGCGACGCGAACAGCCTGGAAGACATCTTCATCGAGCTGAACCGGGTCGGGTTCGACGGGGCGGTGTCGATCGAGTGGGAGGACAACGACGCCGACCAGCTGGCCGGGGCGAAGGCGGCGCTGGCGAACTGCCGGAAGGCCGACCTGCCGCCGAGCGGGATGAAGCACGACGAGATGCTGAAGGGGTGACGGCCAGCCGCGGCCCTCGGTTGAGTGCCAGGGGCCGCCCGGTTATGATGGGTGTGGGAGGGAATAAGTCATGAGTCGAATCACGCTCGACGCCGCGATGCTGGCGAAGTTGAAGGGGATCACGGACCGCACGGCCCTGTGCGACGAGCAGGGGAACGTGATCGCACTGCTTATGCCTTACGAGGACTTGAGCCACGTCAAACTGCCGGGGCCGGACCCGCTGGACGACGCCGCGTGTGCAGAGGCGTTGAAGACGCCGCAGCCGGCCCGACCGCTTGCGGACATCATCCGGGACCTGCGGAAGCTATGAACAACTACACGGTACTGTGGCGACGGGACGCGGAGGCACAACTCGTCGCGCTGTTTCTCCGGTCCGCCTTCAAAGACGCGCTCCTTGAAGGCGTTCAGGTTCTAGACCGAACGCTCGCCTTGAACCCCCACGAGCAGGGCGAATCCCGGAACGAGAACATGCGGATCGCGTTCTTCCGCCCGCTCTGTATCCGCTACCAGATCGACGAAACGAGTAAGACGGTCCTCATCGTGTCCGTTCGGTGGACGGGCGATTGATTTTGCTTGATCGCGCATTTCTTCGCGAACATGATGTGGGGCGTCGCTTCGGAAGCGACGCCCCGCCTGCTTTCACCTTTCAAGGACTCCGCACGATGACGCATTCCCTTGGGCTGCTCGCACTCGTTCTTACGGCCAGCTCCGGTTCGCTCTCGGCGCGGGACTGGTATCGCGTCGTCGAGGACGACCGCGCCATCAAGATCGAGACGGACAAGCTCGAAGCCGTCATCCCGAAGAAGAACCCGAAGCAGTGGATGACCGGGATCGAGAAGCAGTCGTTCCTGGACAAGCAGACCGGGTTCCGCGAACTCGGCGACGGCCTCATGGTCATCGACTGGCTCATGGAGGCCGGCAGCGACGCGGGTTACCAGGACGTTCTGCGGCCGACCGAGAAGGACGGCCTCGGCAAGTACACCTGGCACGAGAACGAGAAGGACCCGGAACGGGTGGCGCACGCGCGGATCGCCCACGGCACGACGAACCGCAAGCGGGCCATCGAGGGGCCGCAGCTTTGCCCGTGGATGAAGCCGGTGACGCCGGAGGTCATCCGCGGCAAGGACTTCGTCGCCGTGCAGACGAAGTACAAGTACGAGTACGCCGCCCCCGGCAAGAAGGCGGGTTCGCAGTGGACGCAACTGATCGTGTTCCCGAAGGGCGAGCGGTTCTTCGTGCTGATGGACAAGATCGACAGCGTGAACGACTCGGACGAGATGTTCCTCCGCAACGACACGCCGGGGTGCGTGCGGCACAACAAGGGGGACACGTTCAGCGAGATGTACCTGAGCTACCTGAACGGGTCGAAGGGCGTGCGGATTCCTTCATCGGAGTTCTTCGAGCCGTTCCCGCCGGACTTGAAGTTCAACTACCGCCGGGACACGCACAAGACGCCGGACCACTTCATCCGGGCGTACCACATCCGCGACCCGAAGACCGGCAAGGACGGCCCGTGGCTGGCCGGGCTGACGCTCGAACCGTCGGTCGTCTACGAGGCGTGGGCGAGCCAGCGGTACAAGAACAACATCATCGTGATGATCGAGGAGGTCCACGGGAAGCCGGTAAAGGCGGGCGAATCGTTCAGCGCCGCCCACATCGTCGGGTTCTTCGACGACATCCCGGAGATGCACAAGGTCTTCGACAAGCACAAGGGGCACACCGCCCTCGCCGCGGACGACAAGGGCTGGCGGCTCATGAAATGACGCCGAGCTTCTTGCCGACCTCGGTGAACGCGGCGAGGGCGGCGTCGATCTGCTGCTCGGTATGCGCGGCGGAGACTTGCAGCCTGATGCGGGCTTGGCCCTGCGGCACGACGGGGAAGCTGAACCCGATGACGTAGATGCCGCGGGTCAGCAACTCGTCGGCCATCTTCGTGGCGACGGCCGCGTCGCCGAGCATGACCGGCAGGATCGGCGTCGGGCCGGGCTTGATCGTGAACCCGGCCGCCTCCAGCCCGCCGCGCATCCGCTTCGTGTTCGCCCGGCTCTTCTCGCGGAGGTCGTTGCTCGTCTCGACCAGTTCGAGCGCCTTCATCCCGGCCGCGACGAGCGACGGCGGCACGCTGTTGCTGAACAGGTAGGGCCGCGAGCGATTCTTCAGCCAATCGACGATCTCTGCGGACGCGGCCGTGAACCCGCCGCTCGCGCCGCCGAGCGTCTTGCCGAGCGTGCCGGTGATGACGTCGATCCGGTCGAGGACGCCGAGTTCCTCCGCCCCGCCGCGGCCGGTCGCGCCGAGGTGGCCCGTCCCGTGACAGTCGTCGATGCCGACGATGGCGTCGTACTGGTCGGCCAGTTCGCAAATCTCCGGCAGCTTCGCGAGGTCGCCGTCCATGCTGAAGACGCTGTCGGTGAAGATCATCTTGAACCGGCAGTTCTTCGCTTCCTCCAACTTGGCCTTCAGGTCGGCCATGTCGTTGTGCTTGTACCGGAACCGCTGGGCCTTGCAGAGCCGCACGCCGTCGATGATGCTGGCGTGGTTGAGCTCGTCCGAGAGGATCGCGTCCCGGTCGCCGAGCAGCGGCTCGAACAGGCCGCCGTTCGCGTCGAAGCAGGAGATGTACAGGATGCTGTCGCCCTTGCCGAAGAACTTCGCGACCTGTTGCTCGCACCGGCGGTGGATGTCCTGCGTACCGCAGATGAACCGCACCGACGACAGGCCGTAGCCCCATTCCTTCAGGCCGGCGGTCGCGGCTTCAATCACATCAGGATGGTTCGCGAGGCCGAGGTAGTTGTTCGCGCAGAAGTTGACGACCTCCTTGCCGCCGACGGTGATCGTCGCCCGTTGCGGCGTCTCGATCCGCCGCTCGGCCTTGTACAGCCCCTTCGCCTTCAGGTCGGCGAGCTGCCCGCGGAGGTACTCGGTGATCGTCGTGGATGGCATGGGTGGCTCGGTTACAGAGTTTTTTTTTCCGCTTCCACGGCGACGGGTTCGCCGGTCAGAACGGGCGGGGCGATAACCTTCACTTCCGGCGTGACCGCGAGAACCTTCGTCGCCCGCCGTTTCCGCCACTCCTTCCAACCCTTCCAGAGCAGCGGCCCGATGGAGACGAGGATGACCGTGGCCGCGAGGACGTCGATGTTTTTCGCCCAGGTGAAGTCGGGCCGGCCGAGCAGCCGTTGGAAGATCGGGTCGGCGATGTCGATGACGTAGTACCCGAACAGCAACATGCTCACGATCCAGCCGATGCCGCCGAACACGTTGAAGAACAGGAACCGCTTGTACTCCATCTTCGCGGCCCCGGCGACGACCGGCACGAACGTCCGCACGATCGGCACGAACCGGGCGAAGATGATCGACTTGCCGCCGTGCCGCTGGAAGAAGTCGCGGGCGGCCTGCAGGTACTCCTGCTTGAAGAACCGGCTGTCCGGCCGCTTGAACAGCGCCGGCCCGGCCTTCGCGCCGATGCCGTACCCGACCGTGTCGCCGAGGACGGCGGCGACGCTGAGCGCGACCATCAACAGCACGACGTTCCAGTTCGCGAGCTTCGCCACGAGGCCGAGGACGACGAGGAGCGAGTCGCCGGGCAGGAGGAAGCCGATGAGCAGCCCGGTTTCGGTGAAGATGATAACGCAGACGGCGGCGAACGCGGCCCAGAAGACGCCGGGTTGGTTGAGGGCCTTCTGAAACTGTTCGGGGTGCGAGAGGTTCCGCGGGTCGATCAGCGTGACGACGATTTCCCAAAACCGGCTGAGAAACTCACCCATCCCTGCCCCCGTGTAAAAAGCGATTCCGCTAATCTAGAACCCTTCTGCCGCCGAGTCACTTCTTGCCGACGACGGTATCCCACATCGCGAACACGTCCGGCAAGGCCGTCCGGACGATGAGCATGTGCTCGACGCCGGGGTACTCCTTCAGCGTCGCGTCCGGCAGCGCCTTCGCCAGCGCCAGCGCGCCGGCCAGCGCGAAGTCCTTGTCGCCGACGCCGATGAAGAACGGCAGCTTCGCGAACGCGGCCTGCTTCACCCGCCCGCCCCCGCCGCCGAGGGCCGCCGCGGCCGCGAACAGGCCGGGGTGTTCCTGACATAGCGAGACCGCCTGGGCCGCCCCCATCGAGTGGCCGACGACGAACACCTTCGCCCGGTCGATCGGATACCGCTCGGCCAGCTTCTCGATGATGGTTTTCACCGGCGGGCCGCCGCCGAAGCTGATGCCGCTCCGCGGCGAGACGAGCAGCCAGCCGCGCGTTTCGCATTCCTTGACGACGTGCCCGGCCCCGTAGCCCTCGAAGAACAGGTTCTCGCTGCCGCCGGCCCCGTGCAGCGCGACCACCAGCGGCACGGGCTTCTTCGGGTCCAGGCCCTTCGGCACGAACAGGCGGACGGGCTGTGTCTTCTTCTTGTCGAGCGGGATCGTGATTCGATGATCGCCAGAGTGGTTGTGAGTGTAGAAGCGGACCGGTTTTTCGTTGGCTTTTGGGCGTAGGATCAGCGTGTCCGCCGTGATGGAAACGAACCCGTACTTCTGAAATTCCTTTGAATACTGCTCGCTCCCTACACTGAAGTCCGTTTCTGGTACGATCCCTTCTGCGCATTCTGATAAGGACTCCAGTCGATCTCGGAAGGTGACCAGTTCCCAACCGTTTTCGAGTCCGGAAAGGTCGATGTCGTCCTTCTTCACGTCCTGGTACGGCCACGCCGCCTGTTCGGCCTTCAGCCATTCCACGAGGTTCTCAATCTTGCCGATGGATTGCACCTGCCGAACGATCAGCTTGTCGTTTAACTTGGCGTCGAGCCAAAGTTTCTGATCAGATGACAGAATAGCGAGCCACGAGAACGGAACCTTCACCTTCACCGGCAGCTTCTCGAGGGGCACGGAAACGGTGTCCCCGCCGAGTGTCAGGGTGACGTTCGCTCCCGCCGGTACTTCGGCTTTCACCTTGTAGAACGCCCGCACTTCGACCGTCAATTCTTGTGTCTTCGCGTCCACCAACCGCTTCTCCGGCACGGCGTACAGCGATTCCAGCCATTGCTCCGCGACCGGCGGTTCGTCCTTCCCCGCGAGTTGCCAGCGGGCGCGGTCCAGCGTCCGCCCGGCGTCGCCGAACCGCAGCGAGAAGAACATCGGCGTGATGTCCGGCAACAGCGCTATCGCCCGCTTCCGGGCCACGGCGTCCGTCTGCTTCTCCCACGCCGCCTCGAACCGCTTCAGCCGCTGGCCGAGTTCGTACCGCTCCGCTTGCGCGACCGCCGGCGACACGAGCGCGAGCAGAAGGATCAAAGTCGGGAGCGTTCGCATCGGCGGTCCTCCGCGTGGAAACCGTGTGGCCGGCCGCGCGCACGGTCCTACGCTAGCGTACAGGCCGCCCCAACTTTCGCGAAAGGAATCCCCCGCATGACCCGCCGCTTTACCCTGTTCGTCACGACCGGCCTGCTCGCCGTCCCCGGCCTCGCCGTCGCGTACTACCCGCCCGGCTACGGCCCGCCGCGGTACGCGCCGTGCCCGCCGGTCACCTACGTGTGTCCGCCGCCGCCGGTGGTCGAGTGCCCGTCCGCGATGACGCCGCCGGCGAAGCCGTTGGCCCCGCCGAAGGTGATGGAGAAGCCGGACGCATCGGCCCCGAAGGAGGTCAAGCCGGCGGCCGCGGCGGAACCGATGCCGATGAAGAAGCCGGAGCCGGAGAAGAAGGTGGATGCACCGAAGCAAGAGTTGCCGAAGAGCGACCTCGCGATCCCGTCCCCGGCCGTGCCGGAGATTCCGGAGAAACCGAAGCCGAAGGCCCCTGAACCGGCCCCGTTCACGCTCCCCCCGATCGACGCGCCGAAGAAGAAAGACGATTCGCCGCCGAAGCTGGACCTGCCGTCCGCCAAACTCGAGACGCCGCCGAAGGTTGACGTTCCCTCGATCACGCTGCCGCCCACGACCATCGTGCCGGTGAAGGCGGAGGAGAAGAAGGAGAGCGTGCCAGAGATCGTACTGCCGAAGATCTCGGAATCGAAGTACCTGCCGACGGAGCCGAAGGTCCGGGTCATTCCCGTTGAAGGGAAGCGATCCGCCGGCGACCAGACGGTGAACCTCTACAACTACACCGACCGCGACCTGCAGTTGCAGGTCGGCGGCAAGGCCACGAAGCTGCCCGCGAAGTCGCTGCTCGCGCTGACGCTGCCGGACTCGTTCGCGTGGAAGTTCGGCGAGAAGGCCGAGACGATCACGATCCCGGCCGACGCCGCCGGGCTGAGCATCATCATCCAATAACTTCGGAGAATCGCCGATGTCGCCGACCCGTCGTTCGTTCCTGGCCGCCGGCGCGGCGGCCTGCGTCCTCCCGCCGGCGTCGGCCGCGGAGCCGACGCCGAAGATTCGTAACCCCATCGGCGTCTCCACGTACTCGTTCTGGCAGTTCAAGAACGACGCCCTCCGCGACATCGAGAGGTGTATCGACCTCGCGGCCGAGATGGGGTTCGACGCCGTCGAGGTCCTACACCGCCAGATGACCGACGAGTCGGACGCGGCGCTCCAGAAGATCAAGCGGCGGGCGTTCGTCAACGGCCTCGCGCTCTGCGGGTTCTCGACGCACCAGAGCTTCCTCTACCCGGCGAAGGAGGAACGGCAGAAGAACATCGACCTCACGATCAAGCAGATCGAGCTGGCGTACAAGATGGGCATTCCGACGATGCGGGTGAACACCGGGACGTGGCGGACGAGCAAGAACTTCGACGAGCTGATGAAAAACAAGGGGATCGAGCCGCCGATCCAGGGCCACACGGACGAGGACGGGTTCGGGTGGGCCATCGACGGGCTGACGGCGTGCCTGAAGGCCGCCGAGAAGTGCGGCGTGACGCTCGGCCTCGAAAACCACTGGGGCCTCGGCCGCACGCCGGAGGGCGTGGCCCGGATCGTGGACGCGATCAAGTCGCCGTGGCTGCAGGTGACGCTCGACACCGGCAACTTCCTCGAAGACCCCTACGCCAAACTGGAACAACTCGCGGCGAAGACGGTCCTTCTCCAGACGAAGACGTACTACGGCGGCGGGACGTGGTACACGCTCGACCTGGACTACGACCGCATCGCGAAGATCATGCGGAAGGCAAACTACCGCGGGTTCGTGTCGCTGGAGTTCGAGGGGAAGGAAGACGCGAAGACGGCGATCCCGAAGAGCCTGGAGTTGCTGCGGAAGGCGTTCGGATGAGTGACGAACCGCTCGACAAGTGGACGGTCCTGCCGACGCTGCCGGTCGTCGAGGAGGCGGATTACCTCGCGCACATGACGGCGTTCGTCGCGGCGTTCGTTCAGAGTCAGAAGCGCGAACGCTGGCACTGGCTGCTGACGACAAGGCCGGACCGGATCGGCCGCCAGTCGCACAAGCTGCACGCGGACCTGGACCGGCGCACTTGTCGGTTGGTCGAGTACCGCTCGGAAATACTTGCGATCAAGGGCCGGGGTGTTTACTACGAGTTCTTCGACCGGCCCCGGTGGATCGACGTGGCCACGGCCGCCGGTTTCGACTTCGGCGACGCAATTCTCTCGCTCGTTCCTGGCAAGCGTGCGATCTTCTTCTTCCACGAGTACGAAATCTGGCTGTGCGAGTCGAAGTGACGGTGCTCACCGGCAGCGTATGTCGTGGTACTCCAGCGGGTACTCGAAGTCCTTCCGCAGCGGGTGGCCGACCCAGTCGTCGGCCATGAGGATGCGCCGCGGGTCCGGGTGGCCGAGGAACCGCACGCCGACGAGGTCGTACACCTCCCGCTCGTGCCAGTCGGCCGTCCGCCACAGGTGCGCCACCGACGGGACCTCCGGCAACTCTCCGGCGACGCCATCCTTCCACCGCGGCAGTACGACCTTGAGGGCGAACCGTCGGCCGGGGAACGCGACGCTCGACAGGTGGTAGACGACTTCGAGGTGCGGCTCGAACCCGGCCTTCGCGACCTTCTTCGCGTCCGTTTCGAGGTAATCGACCCCGCTGATGTTGTTGAGAAAATCGAACCGCAGCCGCGGGTCGTCGCGAAGGAACTGACAGACTTCGACGAGTCGTGACGCATCCACGGTCGTCGGCTCGGCGGCCGAAACCGCCGGGCCGAACTGCTGGTGCAACAAGGCGTGAATCTCGGCACTCGTCATCGTTGTTCCCGTTACGCCTTCGTCGGCTTCGCCTTTTCTTTCTGATGCTTCTGAGCTTCGTTCACCCTTTCCGGCGTCGCGTACTCCTCCGGCAACTTCACCGCGCCGGTGCGGACCGGGATCATCGGCACGTCCACGGTCGCTTCCTTCGCCAGCGTCTTCATCGTGCGAATCTTGTCCTGCACCCGCATCAGCCCTTCGAGCAGCGCCTCCGGCCGCGGCGGGCAGCCGGGCACGTACACGTCCACCGGCACGACGAGATCAACGCCCTTCACGACGTTGTACCCGTACTTGTAGTACGGCCCGCCGCCGCAGGTGCAGGCCCCCATCGCGATGACGAACTTCGGCTCCGGCATCTGGTTGTACAGCCGCCGCACCCGCTCGGCCATCTTCAGGTTGACCGTCCCGGCGACGATCATGAGGTCGGCCTGCCGTGGGGTGGCCCGGAACGCCCCGGCCCCGAACCGGTCGATGTCGTACCGCGGCCCGCCGACGGCCATCATCTCGATGGCGCAGCACGCCAGCCCGAACGTCATCGGCCACAGGGACGACTCGCGGGCCCAGTTGATGGCGGCATCGAGGTTGGTGACGACGAACCCGTCGTCGAACCGGTTACCGAGCAGCGGAGGCATCGAAAAGTTATTCCTGGAAAGACTCAACCTACAGTGAAGACGCCGTGAACGATTACTCGGGAGTCGTCCACGATCACTTCGTATTCCACGCCGAGTGGTGGGAAACAGGCGATGCGATGAACGGACGAGGTACGCGATTCGCCAACGGCGAGTGGGTCACGCCTGAGGACCCGTTCTAGGAATTCTGCCACTTGTGTAACGTTGGCTTGGTCGAGGGCTGCCAACCAAATCGTGGCTAACTCGCCCTCGGCCCGCTTCTTCCAAACGACTTCATAGGTCAATGCTGGCGAGCCTGAAGGTCTCGAAGAATCTCGGCGAGTGATCGCCCAGGGTCGCTATCCTTCCGACGTTCGGCCATCTCCTCCTCCGTGAACGGCGACTTCACACCGGGCGGCAGCTTGTACAAGTTCTCCACGACAAACTGTCCGAGAACCCGCCCGTCGGGGGCCTTGATGTTCACGGCGGTCGTTGCTTGCTCGAAGCGGGCCAGCAACTCAGGATCGGTAATCGTGATTTCCATGTCGAACCCTCGGCTATTCTCCCATCATACCGGCGGTCGTGTTCCCGAGTCTACGCCCTGCCCCTGCGTACTCCGCACCCATTCGAGGTCGCCGCGCTTCCACAGGTACGCGAAGCCGAGCAGCAGGATGGCGAAGAACACGATCATTTCCAGGAACGCGAACCGCGCGAACGCGGCGGCCGCCTCCGGCGGTGGGGCGGTCGTGGTCAGCGAGAGTTGGTTCGCGATCTCGATCCGCTGGGCCACCGGCACGGCCTCGTCGGCCAGCTTGTTGGCGCTGCCGAAGACGACGGCCCACGGGAAGAAGAACGCGATTTCCACGTCGAAGATCACGAACAGCAGCGCGACCACGTAGAACCGCAGGTCGAACTGCACCCACGCCGTGCCGATCGGCTCCTCGCCGCACTCGTAGGGTTCGTGCTTCTCCGGCGTCGGCTTGTCCGGCCGCACGAACCACCCGACGACGAGGTTCGCCGCGAGCATCGTCGCGCCGACGCCGACGAACACCAACAGTGTCACGACGAGCGCGGTCATGTCTTCGTCCACACGGGGAGGCTGACCTTCTTCGACTCGTGAACGGCCGTCGGGTTCAGCGCATCCTGGCCCCACGCCACGGCCAGCGGCAGCTTCGCGTAATCGACGACGCACCCGTCGCGGGTGTAGCAGCTGATGTCGTGGTTCGACCCCATGAAGATGCAGTCCACCGGGCACGGGTCCACGCACAGCGCGCAGAACATGCACTTCGTGTAGTCGATCTTGAACCCGGTGACGACGAACCCCTTCGCCGGCGGTGGGGCCTTCTCCTTGTCGATGTAGATGCAATCGACCGGGCAGGCGCGGGCGCACTTGTCGCACCCGATGCACGTCGTCAGGTCGAACCGGTGGTAGCCGCGGTAGCGGGGGCGGACGGGGACGGGCTGTTCCGGGTACGCGAACGCCGCGGTGAACGGCTTGCGGCGGTACGTCTGGATCGCCGTCGAGAGGGTGACGAACATGCCGGAGGCGAGCGTGGACACCGCCCGCCCCACGTTGCGGAGCCAGTCGATCATCGGCAGTCCCCGGTGGAGCTACCGATGATTGTACCAACTGCGTTACTGCACGGCCGAGATGCGGGTGTCGGTCACGTGCGGGATGTGCTTCCAGCTCGTCCGCAGGGCCAACCGCTGAATCAGCATCGTCTTGTACTGGTTCGACGGCATGCTGTCCGCCGGGCGGGACTCGATCGGGGCTTCCACGAAGTACTGCGAGTGCTCCGTGCCGCCGGCCGTCTCGTAGACGGTGACGTTCGCGCTCGATTGGCCCATGTACATCAGCCGGCCGGTATCCTTCTCGTAGAGGTCGAAGCCGGTGATGGTCATCTCCATCGCGTAGTCGGCCCCGAGTTGCTTGCCGATCTCGGCGGCGCTCATCGACCGCCAGCCGGGCGTCTGGGCCTTGAACCGGTCGAGCTTCGCCGGCTCGATCACCTTCACGAGCGGCTTCTTGTCCTTGCTCTGCTCCGCGAACACGCGGCCGAGTTGCGTCACGATCTCGCGGTCCAACCCGGCGAACTCGACGGCGTTCGCCGGGGCGTTCACGAGGACCGCGACGGTGACTTCCCGCTTGTCCTTCACCGGCTCGAACGCCTTCGCCTCGGCCGGGGCCTTCTGGTCGCCGCGGAACAGGAAGTACCCGAGGGACGCCGGGTTGCACCCGACGCCGCCGACGAACAGACCCAACGCCACGACGCCCAGTTGAAGTTTGCGGTTCATCCGTGAACCCCCCATTTCAGAAGACCAGCACCCAGACCCACCGCAGGACCATCAGCACGAGGATCGCGCCGACGGACAGGGTAAGGAACATTTCGAGGTTCTTCACCCACGGCACCCGGCCCTTGACCGCGCCGTACAGCCCCCACGGGATCAGCCCCATCCAGAACGCGGCCATCAGGGTCCCCACCCAGTTGGCCTTCATCGAACTCCACACGTCCCCGTGGACGAGCAGCGCGAAGCTCGTCGTCATCCCGCACGACGGGCACGGCTTGCCGTACAGCACCACCATGTTGCACGGCGGCATGCCGAGCTGCGTGTGCGACGCCATCGTCAGCGGCGTGCCGTCCTCGGCGTACGGGTGCAGCCACGCGGCGGTGGCGAACACGCAAATGAACCCGACCGCCAGAATCCCCAGGAACGCGCGGGCCAGCTTGCTGATCCGCACGGTGGCGGGCGGGTACTCCCGCTCCTCGTACCGCCGCCTCACCGGCCGGGCGACCGGCGGTTGCGGCGGGACGGTTTCCGGTTCTCGATCGGACACGATAGCCTCGCGTTTCGGAGAATCAAGGCGAAAGGACGATCCGTTGCCTGCCAACTTGACAGGCGACACCGCCACCGCCGCCACCGCCACGGGTGGCCCTCCGTGGCGGAGTGGACATTGACACGGTGCGTAAAATAGCGGCTCGTGTCAAACGTCACGCTGTGTCTTTTCAAATTCTACCTCGGCTGAGGCGACGACGTGCGGGTTCCGGCGGCCGTTCGCGAGTTTCTGACGGCGCACCGCGTCGAAGGTGCGGGTGTCGTCGCCGTGTCCGGCGGGCCGGACAGCGTGGCGTTGCTACGGGCGCTCGCGGAAGTCGGGGCCGGGCCGCTGACGGTGGCGCACGTCAACCACCAACTTCGCGGCGCGGAATCGGACGCGGACGAGGCGTTCGTGCAAGAGCTGGCGGTCGGGTTGGGGCTGCCGTTTGTTTCGACGCGAATCGCGATTCCGGCGGAGGAGAATCTCGAAGGGGCGGCGCGACGGCTCAGGTACGACTGGCTGAACGAAATCGCGGCCGGGGCGAACTGGATCGCGACCGGCCACACGGCCGACGACCAGGCGGAAACGGTGCTGCACCGCCTCATCCGCGGCACGGGGTTGCAAGGATTACGGGGAATCGCCGCGAACAAGTCTTCGGCTTTGGCTTTGTTCCCTCCCCCCTTGGGGGGGAGGGTTAGGGAGGGGGGTAACCTCCCTTCCTCGGACGCGATCCTCACGGCGGGAGGAAGCTCGGGGGGGGGGGGGGGGGGCGGGGCCCCCCCCCCCCCCGCCCGGCCCCGCCCCCCCCCCCCCCCCCCCCCCCCCCCCCCCCCCCCCCCCCCCCCCCCCCC